>JAGRAA010000027.1 GCA_020435185.1 Bdellovibrionales bacterium
AAATAAGTAAGTTATATTAAATAGATACGATCCATAATATATGCTTATTGTAAGAATAATAGCCCATTATTATATATTTTATAGAGGGAGTGGTTGGATGATTTTTGAAAATTATATAAGTGTAATGAAAATATTTCTGAGTCAAATCTTCATACCGTGAAAAAATAATAATTCCTTTCATTAGGTATAAAAAAAACTTATCAATTATGATGGTTGTCAGTCATTGTGAAGGAAAGGTTCGACCCAGTGGGTTGTCCGTGATCAGGGGTGACCAAAGAAAGCCTTCTCTATTATACTGCTGGTTTTTTAAGGACAACGAAAATGGAAACAATTCTCACAGGAATTCAATCGACCGGACAGCCTCATATAGGAAATTATTTAGGAGCTATAAAGCCCGCTATTCATCTGGCTCAAAGCTTTCAAAGTTATCTTTTTATTGCAGACTATCATTCTCTCACAAAAATTCATCGTTCCGATGAATTTCATCACAATGTTTATGAAGTGGCTGCAACATGGCTGGCTTGTGGTTTGAATCCTGAGAAAGCAGTGATCTACCGTCAATCCGACATTCGAGAAATTTTCGAACTCGCATGGATCTTAGCCTGCTTCACTCCCAAGGGATTTATGAATAGAGCCCATTCCTATAAAGACAAGGTGGCAAAAAATTTGGAGGCCGGGAATAAAGATCCAGATTTTGGAATTAGTATGGGACTTTTCAATTATCCTATTCTTATGTCTGCGGATATCCTGTTGTTTTCTGCGAATAAAGTTCCCGTAGGAGAAGATCAAATTCAGCACATTGAATTTGCTAGAGATATAGCGCAAAAGTTTAATAACAATTATGGGGACATTATTAAGCTTCCCGAGGCATTGGTGCAAAAAGAGGTTAAGATTGTTCCGGGCTTAGATGGAAGGAAAATGAGCAAGAGCTATAACAACCATATTCCGTTGTTTGTGGATTCTAAAAAACTGAGAAAGTTGATCATGAAGATTAAAACTGACTCAAGCCCTCCAGAGAGCCCTAAGGATCCAGAAAATTCTTTGATCTTTGATCTCTATAAGGAGTTCTCAACGGAAAGTCAGCAGCAGGAGCTGAGAGCATGGTATCTGAGAGGGATAGGTTGGGGAGAGGCTAAGCAGGTTCTTTTTGAAGCGATAGACAAAGAGTTATCTGAGAAAAGAGAAGTGTACAACCAATTTATGGAAGACCCTTCAAGGTTAGATAAAATATTGTTTGAAGGAGCCCAAAAAGCGAGAGATGTCGCAAAAATCAACTTAGATAAAATTAGAGAGGCTGTGGGCGTATGAAGTCTGAAAATGAGTTGGCTTTGAGTAAGATCAAAAAGACTCAGTGGTTTATATGGTTAGCCCTAATCATCAGTATGTTTGTGTATGGTTATTTAGGCGAATTTATGGCTCATCCTGACCCAGAGGCCATGGACGCTAACGGAAAACTAGGGTTTTCAGCGGCATTGATTTTGATGTCTTTGTTAAATACGGGGTTGGCTTTTTGGTTGCCTGGCGTGATTTCTAGATCGGCACAAAAAAACTTAGTGGAGTTAAAGGATTCTTCCCCAGGCCAATACTATCAACGAACCTTATTGGTTCCCAATGTGGTAGGATGGGCGTTGATTGAATCGGTGGCTGTTTACGCCCTAATAGTGGCATTCACTACAGGTATGCAAAATATTTTTTACGGTATGCTCGGAGTAAGTCTGGTCTTAATGATCATTAAAAAACCTCATTAGTTTTAATCGGCCCGCTAAAGGGAGCGCTCCTAAAAGAAACAGCGAGAATAAAAGAGGGGGAGAGAGGACATCTTCAAGTTTGTTCACTTGAGCAATTTGTTGGCCAGCATTGATGTATATAAATGTGCCGGGGATCATTCCGATAAAACTGACAAGCATGTAAGTTTTAGTTTTAATAGGGGTCATCCCCATGATTAAATTGATCAAGAAGAACGGAAAAATAGGCATTAGTCGTAAACTCAATAAATACTTCCAACCATGCTTTTGAAATTCTTGGGATATAGTGCCCTTAACTTGCGCAAATCTACGGTCTATCCAAGCTTTAAAGAAGTATCTAGAGGCTAGAAAAGATAAGGTTGCTCCTATTGTTGCTGCGGCACAGACACTGAGAGTGGCGAGCAAGGGGTTAAACAAAGCGCCAGCCAGTAAACTGAGAAGAGAGGCCAGAGGGATAGAGGTAGCAGTCACACATATATAAATGAGCAAAAACAAAATCAGAAATAAGACAGGATATTCAGTCTTTGCTCTTTGAATGAGTTTCATGTTTTCTTTTAAAAACTCCAAGTTACACTCAGGAAAGGTGATCCATAAGGCTGCCCCGAATAGGAGAAAGATCAATAAGATCAATGCTTTTTTGGAATTGAACAAATTTTACTCCTCCAGATAAAAAATCGCGAATGAATAGCCTAGCCAATCGCCATGAAAGATGATAATTAACAGGACATTTTTATTTATACTTGAATAGGAAAAGCATTTGAAGGGAAATTGAGTGAATCAGGATATAAATCAGATTGATGTAAATACTCTACAAGAAGAAGCTTCGGCACCTGTTGTTATAGGGGGAAATTCAGTAAAATTACCGGATGTCTCGCACGAAAATACTCCTAAAGTGGAAGGTGTTTTGGATTGTGTAGGCATGAAAGATATAGAAATGCCCATTCGAGTGACGAACCAAGAAGGGGAAGTTTACTTTTTACCGGCACGTCTTTCAGCCTATGTTAACTTGATGGATCCCAAAGCGAAGGGCATTCATATGTCGAGGTTGTATCTTTTATTAGATAAATACCTCGAAGAGAACGTTCTTTCTCAAGGTTCTATCGAACAGCTGTTAAAGGATTTTGTGACTTCCCAAGGGGAAATTAGTGATTCTGCTTTAATTAAAATTAGGTATTCTTTGCCCGTAAAAAGACCCGCATTAAAAAGTAACAAAAGAGGTTGGAGAGAGTACCCTATCTATTTAGAGGGGCAAATTGTTAAAGGTGAGTTTCATATGATCATGGGAGCGGAAGTTACTTATTCAAGTACCTGTCCGTGCTCTGCGGCTTTAGCAAGACAGCTGGTGATGGAAAAATTTGCCAATGATTTTGATTCAGAGTCAGTCAAGCGTGAAGATGTGGTTCAATGGCTAAGTGAAGAAAAAAATATTATAGCCACTCCTCATGCACAACGGAGCTTCGCTGAATTTAAAGTGCGGTTACAAACTATTCAGCCCGTAATGACTTATATTGATGCTGTTGAAAACGCATTAAAGACTCCCGTTCAATCCGCTGTAAAAAGAGTGGATGAGCAAGAGTTTGCGAGGTTGAATGGTTCTAATTTAATGTTTTGTGAAGATGCTGCGAGAGTTATCAAAAAGGTCTTTAACGACGATCCAAATATCCTAGATTTTTGGGCTCATGTGAGTCATCGTGAGAGTTTGCATCCCCATGATGCTACGGCTATTGTTACAAAGGGTATAGAGGGTGGATTTATCCCGGTGAAATAGACCCCGGTAAGTGAGTTCATTGAAGAATCATGAAATGGATTTATTATTTATTGAGAAAGAGTTCTCCGCAAAAGTATAAGCCTGTCTTATTGGTCACCGGTTGTTCGAGTGGGATAGGGCTTGCTTTAGCTAAACTCCTTTGGAAAACACAATATCGAGTGGTTATTACGGCGAGAGAAAGCTCTCTTACGAAAATAAAGTTGAAGCCTCGAGAGGACAAGTGGATTCGCCCTTTGGACGTGAACCTTTCAGAGGATAGAAAAAAGCTTGTAAATGAAATTCAAAAAAAATGGGGTGGAGTAGATATTTTAGTAAACAACGCCGGGATTAGTTATCGAGCGGTTGTGGAACATATGAATGAGGTTGAAGAGCTTAGTCAGTTGAGGACTAATTATCTGAGCCCGATGGCTATGATCAGACTTGTTTTACCCGGATTTAGAGAGAGGGGAAGAGGCAAAATCATTAATGTATCTTCGGTCAGCGGAATGTTAGCAATGCCTACGATGAGTTCTTATAGTGCTTCTAAACACGCTTTGGAAGGAGCCAGCGAGGCTCTTTGGTATGAAATGAAGCCTTTAGGCATTAATGTGAGTTTGATTCAACCAGGTTTTATTCGGTCAGACAGTTTTAAAAATGTATACTATTCAAAGCAATCGGCAGAGGCAGAAGGGGCAAAGGAGCCTTACAGCGAATATTATGATAATATGTCTCCTTTTATTGAGAGCTTTATGAGTCGATCGCCCATTACGGCGGAAAAGGTTGCAAAAACGATTTTGAAAGTTATTCGCACCGAAAATCCTCCTCTCAGGGTTCCTGTGGGGCTAGAGGCCTATGTGTTCTATTATTTAAGGCGGCTCATGCCCAGACGGCTGTTTCATCCCCTTTTGTTTTCTTTGCTGCCAGGTGCGAGACATTGGGGAGAGGGCTATTCTAAAGCGAGAAGGTTAAAAAAATAAGGCGATATACTTAATTTAGTTGATAATGAATATCATTTCTATTGACAGGATACAGGTAAGTCGATAGTTAGCTGTTATGGCAAAGAAAACACAACAAGAATTAAGACAAATGATAAGAAGTATGGGCATAAAGGTCACTAAGCAACGTTTAGAGATTCTATCGGTTTTGAACTCCGATAAGACTCATGTGACCGCTCAGGACGTTTATGAAAGGCTGAATTCTCCAGAGATTGGCTTTGCCACGGTTTATAGATTTCTAAAAAAATTGAGTGAATTGAAATTAGTGACAGAGGTGAGAATGGGAGGGCTACCCGCGCGATATGAGTTGGCCGGCGATGAGCACCATGATCATTTAACTTGTACTGATTGCGGTCGCATTGTAGAGTTTGAAGAACAGCAAATAGAGGAGATCCAAGAGATCGTAGCTCGGAGACATGGGTATCGATTAACGGATCATATTCTTGAATTATACGGAGTCTGCCCTAGTTGTCTGGAGAAAGAAAATCAATCCATACTTCCGAACTCATCGACGGCATCGTTGTCAACCATGCCAGTGAACACAATTTAAAGAGTATTAGTTTAACAATTCCTCGAAACCGGATGACGGTGATTACCGGTTTGAGTGGAAGTGGTAAATCTTCATTGGCTTTTGATACTATCTATTCGGAAGGACAAAGACGTTATATCGAATCTTTGTCTGCTTATGCTAGACAATACATGGAGCAACTTAAAAAGCCTGATGTTGAAAGCATAAAAGGTTTATCTCCCAGTATTGCTATTGATCAAAAAACAATCACAAATAACCCACGTTCTACAGTGGGAACACTCACTGAAATTTATGATTATGTTCGATTACTCTATGCGAGAGTAGGCAAACCACTGTGCCCAACTCATGGTGTTCCGGTTTCTAGTCAAAGCCCTCAGCAAATTGTTGACGAAGTGCTGAAGCTTCCGGCTAAAACTAAATATTTTGTCCTTGCCCCAGTGGCCCAGTTAAAAAAAGGGGAGTTTGGTAAGGAATTTAAGAAGTGGGCTTCCAAGGGCTTCGTCAAAGCTAAGGTAGATGGTGCTTGGGTTGATTTAGTAGATATGGACAGGCTAGAAAAAAACAAAAGACATGATATTGACATCTTAGTGGACCGCTTATTAGTCGAAGAAAAATTTAATTCTCGTCTTAAAGAGTCTATCCATCAATCTTTGGTTTTAGCGGATGGGAAAGTAAAAATAGAAGTTGTGGGTAAGGAAGCTCAGTTATATTCCATTCATAATGCTTGTCCAGAGTGTGGTTTTAGCTTTCCTGAATTAGAGCCACGTCTTTTTAGTTTCAATAATCCAAGAGGGGCATGCGAAACCTGTAATGGTATGGGTTATATTGAAGAAGAGGTTGAGTTTGAGGATGATGATGATCTTTATTATGATGAAGTAGTCTGTCCAGACTGTGAGGGAAAACGTCTTAAACCCATGTCTCTGAGTGTACTGTTAAATGAAAAAAATATTTTTGAAGTTGGTGAGTTGACCGTAGATGAACTTTTAGAGTTTTTAAAACAGTTGGATTTAAATTCTCGTGATACACAGGTAGCCGAAAAAATTGTTATGATGATTGAGTCCAGGCTGCAATATCTACTGAAAGTGGGTACTCATTATTTAAGTTTAAATCGACCCACTAAAACTTTATCCGGTGGGGAGACGCAAAGGATTCGATTGGCTACCCAAATGGGATCGTCTTTAATTGGAGTTCTTTATGTGTTGGATGAACCGAGTATTGGATTGCACCCAAGAGATCATCATCGGTTGCTGGATATTATTCACAAGATTAGAGATCGAGGAAATACAATACTTCTTGTAGAGCATGACGAAGATACTATTCGATCCGCTGATCATGTTATTGATATGGGGCCGGGAGCTGGCCGATTGGGAGGAGAAATTCTTGCTGAAGGGACACCCTACGAGATTGAGCAAAATCCAAAAAGTATTACTGGGCGTTTTTTATCTCATAAAGACAAAATTGAAGTGCCAAAAAATAGACGATCTGGAAATGGATTATTTATAGAAGTCATTGGTGCCTCTGGAAATAATTTGAAGAATGTTCATTTAAAGATTCCCCTAGGCAGTTTTGTTGGAGTGACGGGTGTTTCTGGAAGCGGGAAGAGTACCCTTATTAGAGAAACGTTGTACAAACACATAGCCCATGAGCTTTATCAGAGCCAGGCCACTCCAGCTCCTTTTAAGGAGATGAAAGGCTTAGAGCATATCGATAAGGTGATCGAGATTAGTCAAAAACCCATTGGGAGAACTCCGAGAAGTATCCCTGCAACCTATGTGGGATTGTTTCCGTTGATTCGGGGTTTGTTTTCTGCTCTTCCCGAAGCAAAGGTAAGAGGATACAAGCCCGGTCATTTTAGTTTTAATGTTAAAGGCGGGCGTTGTGAGCATTGTCAAGGAGCTGGGCGAATTAAAGTAGAAATGCACTTTTTAAGTGACGTTTATGTGCTTTGTGATTTTTGTCAGGGGTTACGCTACAATTCAGAAATTTTAAATATTCGTTACAAAGACAAGAATATTTCAGACGTTCTAAATATGACGGTGGATGAGGCGTTGAATTTCTTTACTCATCATCAGTTAATTTATAGAAAATTAGAAACTCTCCAAAGAGTAGGGTTAGGTTATATTTCTTTGGGGCAAAGTTCGACAACTCTCAGTGGGGGAGAGGCTCAGCGTGTAAAACTCAGTAAAGAGTTGTCAAAGAGAGGAACTGGACGCACGTTTTATATATTAGATGAACCAACAACGGGTTTGCATTTTGCGGATATCAAAAGACTGGTTTCTCTACTTCACGAGTTAGTTGATCAAGGAAATACGGTTCTGGTTATCGAGCACAATTTAGATGTGGTAAAGAATTGTGATCATGTGATTGATTTGGGACCTGATGGCGGACGCTTTGGTGGAGAAATAATTTTTTCTGGTTCACCAGAGAGTCTAATAAATAGTCAAAAAAGTGAAACTGGTAAATTTTTGAAACCACTTCTTGAAAAATAAAAGACCGAATCTCTTCTTTTTATTTTTTTATGTTATAATTGATATTAGGGCTCATTCATAATTTGTTTAAATTTTGATAAAAGGGGTTTTTATGAATGTCTTATTTCGAGACAATCTTAAATCTAAATCTAAATCTAACAAGACAAGAGATCTAAAATCTATTTCATCTACTCTTTTGATAATGGCATTCTTCCTTACTCATTGTACAAAGGAGGGCTCTAATACTTTTCAAATGTCTTTGGTCGAAGGTGGAAATAATCAATCAGGATATGCCGGGAAATTGAAACCAGGTGATTATTACGCTCGAAAAGAGGGGAGTCGTTGTACTCCTGTGAATTCCTCAAAAAACACAGATATAGTGGGTATACTTGAGATCACACATGAAGGTGTTAAAAATTATTATAGTGGATGTGATAAGGCCAATGCCAATTTGTTGCTGAATGATCAAATAAAGTACTCCGAATCTAATTTAAATGTGTTAAGTGTTCCAAATTTACAATTGAATTTTGAGTATTCTGTTGGCTTGCCTGAAGACTCCGATCCTAAAGTGTATGGTTTGTGTTTATTTTTCCCAAAAGAGCGAGTGAATGGTTTCGATGAATTATTAGATTTACAAGTTTTATTTTATCGGACGAGCGCTTCTACATTTCAAGCCAATGTATCTTTTTCTGAAATCTTAAACGGTCAATTTAATGCAGGGTCATTGGGGCAATTTACGACTAACGAGGATAGTACCACTTATCCAGGATATGAAGTGTATAACAATTTAGCGAAAGAGTTTGTTCTTAAAGTTTCTGTTCCAACAATCTCTAAGCCTGATCGTATCGGAGAATTAACCTATAAATCTGGGTCTGAAGAAATTCATCTTTTTGCAGATCTTTGTTTGTTTAATTAAAAAAGGTACGACACACTTTGGTGTCCATAGTGCATTAATAGATAACGCTCAATGGACACCAAAGTGTGTCCGTACCTTTTTATTTTTAATTATATTGAAAAATTATATACAAGAGTTTCCAATTCCGAAAGCCACTTCACATCGGCTTACACACTCTTCTAAAGAACAACTGTTCTTGTCTCCTGCGACAGCTAGATCGCCAGTACAGGCAGATTCACAGTCAGAAATAGAAGTTGGATTTAGATCCACTAAAAGATCAAAGTTTCCTTGAAAACAAGAGTGCAAGCGACCAGTACATTTCTTTTCTTCATTGCCAGCAGCATGAGAAGTTGCTGAGATAAAGGACAAAGCTAACAAAGAGGCTAATACTATTTTTTTCATTTAATACTCCTTCGTATTGTATATATTTGTTTAATCAGGTTGAGGCTAAAGCCTGTCATCACGTACACACTACAAAGCCTGATGTTGATGTTTTTGTTAAAAATCTATTAAGCAACCATCGTGCCGAGTAACGACGAAAGTCTGGTTTGCCTTTATGCATCAAGAGTTTGATAATACGGGGTCTTTAAATGAGACAACGATTTTATGGAGATTGAGTGACAATTTGTTGGGCAGGCGTATAGTGCGTAAACTAAAAATTCGACATTTCAAGGCGAGTCATAATATCTCTATGAAATGAACATTGAGTATTAATGAAACGAAAAGAGTATGAAAATGATACGATTGTTAATTGATACCGATGGCTCGAAGTCCCCATACTGATCCCACAGCGAGTAAATAGGCTATGCCGTTAAATGCAATTAACTGAGTCAGAGCAAATTTCCAGCTCCCACTTTCTTTTTTTATAATCCCCACAGTAGCCATACACTGAAGAGCGATGACATAGAAAATTAAAAGACCGATGGTAGAGGCTGTTGTAAACACGTCATCTCCGTCTGAGTTTTTTGCCTCCCTCATGTTATTGAGTAAGGATTCTTGAAGACTATCTTCATTGTCATCGGCTACATTGTAAATCATGGCCATTGAGGAGACAAAAACCTCCCTGGCGGCAAATGAGGTTAGAATTCCAACTCCAGCTTTCCAGTCTAACCCCATGGGTTTAACCACGGGTTCAATGAAATGGCCTATTTGAGTAGCATAGCTGGATTGCAACCTTAGAGTTTCATTCTCTTCTGTGTAGTTTGGAAAGGTATTTAAGCTCCAAATAATGATGGCTAATATAAAGA
>JAGRAA010000028.1:0-2480 GCA_020435185.1 Bdellovibrionales bacterium
TCTAATTCATGCTTATTTAAGTGTTGCTCTTCGATATGAACAACGGCAACCTGTCCATCGGCGAAGTACTCAATGTCACTAAGAACCTTACTCAAAAACATCACCTTACCAATCGAATAAGTACTAAAAATTTCTCTATGTATTTCTTCTGGATTTTTTTCGTACTCTAAGAGTTCAGCACATATTAAATGAGAGGTTCCAGATCCTCTGACAAATCTAAACAGTTGAGTATCAAAGGAAATGCTTGTGTACAAAGCCCGAGCAATGGCTTTGTCCATTCGAATTCCTAAGTCTTTAATAATAAAATAAGAAATTTCTCCAGTGCTAGCAGCTTTTGTTTCTATGTAAGATCCTGCCGTAGGCTCTGGACCATCGTTAAGAACAGGGTGATGGTCTACAAAAAGAACATCATCGCATTTTTCCTCGAGAGTAGAGTAGAGGGGTTCTACAATTCGTCTGTCATTTGTGTCAAAAATCAAAGCCAAATCAGTATTTTCAATGGCTTTGTGAGGTCGATTGAAAGTTTCGATATATTTATCCAAGTCTAAAAAATTGTATTTTGTGGGGACCTCGTCGACCATCATAACTCGAACTTCTTTACCAATTTTTTTAAGTCCGTGATAGAGTCCTAGGGCAGCTCCTAAACCATCGCCATCGCACTGTTTATGTGTGGTTAAAATAATAGATTTTGCATCTTTTATTTTTTTAGTTAGGCTACTTACATTCAGAGAATTAAGTCTGGTAGTGTAATTTATCATTATGATTCCGTTGCAATAGAGTTAAGTCGATGCTTCCCTAATTATCGGCCAACAATCTATACTTCTGTAACATTAAAGAAATTTATCTATTAAGGACTAGGTAAAGTACTTTAGTCCAAGAGTAGCTAGACCTAGAAAGGAAAAGAAACTAAAAATATCAGTGATCATGGTCACGATCACTCCGCTCCCGGTGGCAGGGTCTAGATTGAATCGATTTAATATTATGGGGACCATCGCACCTGCGCTGGAAGCAATGATAGAGTTTAGGATCATGGCGATAAAGATGACAATGGATACCATAAAATCGCCTTTCCAGAAATAGGTAAGTAATCCTGCACTTAGACCCGTGAGTATGCCTAAAGTCATGCCCACCAGGATCTCACGAACGACAGTTTTGGTGTGAGTTGTAAATTTGAAATCACCAGTAGCAAGCCCTCTTGTCACTACCGTGAGAGATTGAATCGCGGTATTGCCCCCCATTCCAGCCACAATATTTTTTAAACTGGCAAGAATGATCAGTTCATGCATTGTATTTTCAAAAAGACTAACCACAGAGCTGGCAACCACGGCCAAAACTAAGTTTACAAACATCCAAGGAGTTCTGTTTTTGATTTTAAAGGCCACTGAGCTATAGACGCGATCGTCTTCTTGTAACCCTGCTTGAGCATAAATATTAGCTGTGGCCTGTTCTTGAATGATATCTAAAACATCATCGATGGTGATCACTCCCAAAAGGTTGTTGCGATCGTCAACGACAGGTATGGCTATAAAGTCATAATGAGAAACTATTTGTGCGACTTCTTCAGCTGTGTTGTCTGGCTTAACAGTAACAATTTCTTTTTTTACTAATTTTCGTAAGGGAGTTTCAGGAGGAGCTGTGGCCAAAGCTCTTAAGGATAAAACCCCCACTAATTTGGAGTCCTTATTGACGCAATAAATATAGTAAATGGACTCTTCTTGAGCTTTGCTTCTTAAAAGGTCCAACCCTTCTTTTGCTGTGAGATCGACAGGCATAGAGAAAATCTGCGATTGCATGATTCTTCCGGCAGAATCTTCTGGAAAGTTCATAAATTGGAGAATTCGATTACGACGATTTTCTTGAAAGTTAAGCAAGATATCTTGCTGCATAGCATTATCTAATTGAAGAGTAAGGAAGGCTGCATCTTCATCAGAAGAGGAGGCTATAATCTCTAGGAGTCGATTTGTGGGTAAAACTTTCAATATAGATTTAATTCTGGAGTCTGGAAGCTCAAGAATGGCTTCTGTTGCTTTATCGATAACAAGAAGAGCTTCAATGAGGAGTCTTACTTCTCGTTCATTAAATTGTCCCATTAAGGTCGCCAAGTCCGCTGGCTCGATTTTTTTTAAAATGGATTGCAGCGGTCGACTATTTCGACTCAGCAGCAGACGCTTAACGATGGCCGTGTTACTTGGGTTTAATTTCATTTTTTTAGAATTCCTTATTATTGAAATTATTAGAAAAATAATAAAAAAGTAAATAATTTGTAAATTGTTTTTCGACTTTAAAGATTAGGGCAAAACTTAAAATTTAAGTTGTCTCCCAGAGGAATTCTAATATACTACCTGTTTTTTTGTGACAACAGTTTTGGAGTAAATATGGTTTCAAAAGTGCCAATGACAGTGGTTGGAAAGCAAAAACTTGAAGAAGAGTTAAAAAATCTGAAACAGGTGGAGCGACCTAGTGTTATTAAAGCAATAGAA
>JAGRAA010000028.1:2570-4590 GCA_020435185.1 Bdellovibrionales bacterium
TTTATTGAATCACGAATCGCCGAAATTCAGGGTAAAATAGCAGAAGCGGAAGTCATCGATCCTAGTATAATCAAGTCCGATAAGGTTATATTTGGAGCTCATGTGACTCTTGTAGATTTAGAAACTGACGAAAAGGTGACCTATCAAATTGTTGGTGAAGATGAAGCGAATATTAAGTTAGGTAAAATTTCTGTTTTTGCTCCGCTTGCACGTTTGATGATTGGTAAACAAAAAGGTGATGTCGTTGAGTTAAAAAGCCCCAAAAGTGAAAAAGAATTTGAAATTGTAGATTTTGAATACAAATAAATGTGAACGAAAGTGAATTAATTCAAAAAAAGAATAAGAAATCCCGTTGGCCTTTATTTTTAACAGGTTTGGCCTTATCGTTGTTTGTTGGTGGAGCGATTCGAACACAATTAAATTCTGAAAAATTAGTTTCTCAAATCAATCAATCTATATATCAGATTCACTCAAAATTTCAGGTGAAGTTGGGAGAGGTCAATGTCAACTTATCGAAAGGCCTGATCCCCGTTTTTGAAATCGCTATAAAAGATATGAACTTGTTAAATTCTGCTGGATGCTCAGGGATCGATGAGTTGGATATAAAAGATATTCGGTTAAACGTAGGTTTTTTTTCAAGTTTATGGAATAAAAAACTGATTATCGAAGGTATCCAAATTGGCGATCTTAAGATCGATCGTTCTCAAGGGCTTTGTGTGAGCGAGCAGGGAAAAGAGAACTCCCAAGAAGTGGCCGCCGAATCTTTAGAGGGCCCCAATTCTTCTAAAAATCATGAGATTCCATTCTCTAAAGAAGAGGTCTCTAAAGATGCGAAGGTGTTTAAAGCAGCGGTACAAAACTTCTTTCGCTCCGATCTGCATCAACTTCTGCTCTATATTCATAGTATTGAAATTCAGAGATTGGTTCTAAACAATAAAACTCCCGAGTTTGAGGTGAAAGCGATAGAGATCGATATCCTTTCAAATTCATCACATAATACCTCTATTAAAGTTACAGGAGAGTTGAATTATCCTCAGTATAAAATCTATTTTTCTAAGGCTTCGTTACTCAAAGTAGATATTAGCAAAGATCATATATCTTTTCAGTTAGATACTCAGTATAAGGAAGGACTCATTCAAACCAGAGGGGTTTTCGACTTAGAGCTTAGTTCTTACAAGATGAAGTCTTATTTAAAGAATTTTCCGTTATGGAAGATTTCAGAAATATTCGGAACTTTACAAACAAACTTATTCACGCAATTGAAGACGAAGAATTTGTGGATAGACTGTAGCTTAGAGGCCAGTTGGCTAGTGGAGTCTAATCAGTCCAAAGCTGAGGTGCAAAAGTGTTTTTTACATGGTCCTGATGGCAAGATTTTTATCTCAGGAGCAGCTAGTGACTTGATGGGGAAAGTGCGTTTAGACGGCGTAAAACTTACCATAGAGCAGTTCTCTTTAAAATCACTTCTTAATTATTTTGACTCAAAAGGTCCTTCTGGAATTTTGTCACAGTACGGTTTTTTAGACGGAGAACTGTCCATTGATTCTTTAGAGAAAATGAGTTGGAAGTGGTCTTTAAGTGATGTTGAAATGCATTTTTTGAATCGAGGGCGAAGAGGATTTGAAAAGTTAAATTTTATCTCAGGCCAAATGAATTTGGCTGACCATCGATTTTCAGGATTAATCGAAAAGATAGATTTTGATAAAGGTGAGTTCAAGGGCGAAATTAGCTTTAATGTTGATGAAACTTTTCGTTCAGGGCTCGCTCAGTTTAATGTTTCTCGATTGATTTTTTCAGAAGGTATTCAAGGCTTGTTGTTTGGTGGAAGTTCATCAACCGCTGAGGTGTACGGTCAGGCGAAGATAGAAGATGGATTGGTTAAAAAATGGAGAGGGTCTATTGGCTTCAGTGAGATAGATGGCGTAAATTGGAATATTGAAAAACTAAAATTAAATGTAAACTATGATGACAAGTTATTAGATATGCGTGTGAAACTTAAAAAGTTAAATTTTTTGAAGAA
>JAGRAA010000029.1 GCA_020435185.1 Bdellovibrionales bacterium
ACGTGACTTACTATTTTTAATGAGAATTTGAGAGGGTTTCTTTATTTCTTAAAATAAAGACGGCTTAAAACAAAAAAAAAGCCCTTGGCATGCCAAGGGCTTTTTTTTCAATCACAAATAGATTATTTCTTTTTGCGAGTAGCTTTTTTAGCAGCTTTTTTCGTAGTGGCTTTCTTTTTAGTGGCTTTTTTAGCAACTTTTTTAGTGGCTTTTTTCTTAGTAGCTTTTTTAGCAGCTTTCTTAGTAGCCTTTTTTGCTACTTTTTTTGTAGCTTTTTTAGCAGCTTTCTTAGTAGCTTTTTTCTTAGTTGCTTTCTTTTTAGTAGCAGCTTTTTTCTTTGCCATTATATGTCCTTCTAGGATGCATTAACTTTTTTTTGTTAACATTGTTGTTACAACTATAAGTTTACCTGTGTGACTCTTCTCGTCAATAAAAAAAAAGAACTTAAGCATTTTTTTTGCATTTTGTTTTGAGTTGTGATGATTGAAACCCTACTTTGCTTTTCGTTTTTTTTGTTCGTTATTCGAATTCGATTTCGAATTTTAAAAAAATATTTGAATGAACAACTCATGAAACCTTCTGATTTTCATGTTTTTGGCATGATATTTATTTTTTTTGACCTTTTAATGGCATTTCTTTTTCATTTCTCACAGTTTTTTTTATTAGTTTGGATGGGATTTTCAATATTGATTCTATTTTTTTATAAAAAAGTAGTTCAAATCTACAGGTTGAGAAGGTTTGAAATTCATTTTTTTATATTTCTCGATCAAATTATTTTAAAAATGGAATTAAATACGTCATTTCGAGAAGCGATTGCTGCTGCAAATGCGTATCAGCCCATATATTTTCAATCAATAATGGTTCAAATTTTAAAGTTTGTTGTTTTTTCACAACAAAAAAAGCCTGATTTGGATTCTAAATTTATAAATATGGTGTTGAAAGAGTTTAATGATGTCGATCAACAGAGCCATTTATCAATTACGCGTTTAAAAATGTTTAGGCAGAGATTGAAAGTGTGTTCCGATTTTCGACATAGGTCCGGACAAGTTACTCGACAGATTAAAATACAATCAATTGTGACGAGTGCCCTATTTGTTGCATTAATGATTTTTAGTGTTCTCCATTTCGGATGGTTGCCCTGTTGGAAGATATATATTGTTTCTGCCGTTTTATTTTCAGTAGGGTTATGGGGAGTTTTTTGCTTAGGAAAGAAAAAAACTTGGAAAACTTAGCACCACCTCTTGTTTTATTATATGAAATCAAGCTTAGTTTAGCTCGAGGAGATTCTATTCATAGTTGTTTGAAGCATTATTTTTCTGAAAATCATGATGAATACTCGAATCTTGTTCTAAAATGGTATCACTTGAGGGAGAGGGATGTGGAATTGTCTTATCAACTTTTGAAATCTATCAAGAGCCCTTATAGAAGGGCTCTTTTGGATTTAATCGAAATATCGCTGATTGGTGGAAGTATTTTTGATTATATTGAAGCTTTAGAAAGAGAAATTCTCAGCGCTTGTCATTCAGAAATAAAAGAGTACTTAGATATTTTGCCTCTCAAAACCTTATTGCCATTGTTGTTGTTTCAATTTCCGGCTTATTTGCTTCTTATGATTGGCCCAATGATGAATTCTTTGTCAGAAAGTTTAAGGCTATGATGAATATCATTTTTTTTATTGTATTTATGTCAAAAAGTTTTGCATTTGAAGTGAATGATCTCATTAATTTGTGGGCCGATGAGGCTTTAGTCGCAAGTTCTGTAGAAAAAATATCCAAAATGAGTAAATATGATTCTAAATATAGTCTCTATACTGAGTTTTGTAGACGAGAAATTGAGGAAAAAAAGTTTCCTTTTTTCTGTTTTAAGGCGATCAAAGGGCTCGATTTTTTAAATATAAGTAGAAAACAAGCTAAGGCTCTTGAAGATTTAAACAACGTATGTTTGCAATCACAAGTCATCAAAGACAAATCTATAGAGGAGATTAAGGGTTTGATGAGCTTAGAATGTTTTAATTATATAGAAGATCAAAAAAAAATTATTCGTTATATGAACAGAGATGACACTTAGCAAAACGTTTGGCAAAAAACAGAGCAATGCGCTTAGCAAAACATAGTGGTTGAACCTCTTTTGTCAATTCGTCGTTTATATCTTCTAGTCACCAATTAGGAGTGGTGATAGATTAACATTTATGTCAAATATAGATGCTATCCTATTAGGAATTGTACAAGGTTTAACTGAATTTTTGCCTGTGTCCAGCTCAGGTCATTTAGTTATATTTCAAAAGTTATTGGGGTTTCAAAAGCACAATTTAGAATTCGATATAGTTGCTCATGTGGGAACGCTGTTAAGTGTTCTATGGATTTATAGGAAATCCATAGGCAGTATTTTGAAGGATACTTTTACGGCTGTTAAGACCAAAAAGAAAAATAAAGGAAGTTCTCTTTTGTTGATGGTCATTGTCGGGAGCGTTCCTACTGCGTTAATTGGTTTAGGATTGAAAGATATTTTTGAAAAAATGTTTTCTAGTCCGGTTTATGTAGGCGTATTTTTATGCATTACTGGAGTTCTTTTATTTTTTACCAAAGGGAAGCAAATAAGTTTTCAGAGTAAAAGTTTTTCTGATTTAGAGGGGGTATCTCCTATTTCTGTCAAAAACGCTATTCTTGTGGGTGTTGCTCAGGGATTAGCAATTGCGCCAGGCATTAGTCGTTCTGGTTCGACTATTTCTATGGGAATACTTTTGGGGATGGATCGAAAAACAGCTTCTATGTATAGCTTTTTGCTTTCTATGCCTGCGATATTGGGAGCGTTGTTGCTGCAGCTAAAGCATATGAGTTCAATCAGCTGGGTTGATGGTAGTTATTTAGTTATCGGCTTGGTAACTTCTTTTATTACGGGAGTGTTGGGATTAAGTTTAATTCTTCATTTTGTCAAAAAAGGTAAGTTAGAGTTTTTTAGTCTTTATTTGTGGGTCATTGGAATAGGTCTAATTATTGTTGAATTAAATTGACGTTTCCACAATATATAACAAAGGAGTCAAAGTGGCTTGGAGCAAAGATGAATATGGTTTTGCAACTCGAGCGATTCATGCAGGGTATGAGTTTGATGCGAGTACGGGTGCCGTCATGCCCCCTCTTTATTTAACAACGACTTTCGCACAAAAATCGCCAGGGGTCTTTCAAGGATATGATTATTCGCGAGCCGGAAACCCTACTCGAACAGTTTATGAGCAGTGTATTGCAAACTTAGAAGGAGCCAAATACGGCTATGCTTTCTCTTCAGGAATGGCTGCAATTTCTACGATTATTCAGATGTTGAAATCAGGAGATCATGTCATTGCTGGAGATGATATGTACGGAGGAACATTTAGGTACTTTGACAAAGTTGCAAAAAATCATGGGATTGAATTTACCTTTACTGATCTGACTAATGTTGAAAACTTTAAGAATTCTATTCAGTCGAATACCGCGTTAGTGTGGCTAGAAACACCGACTAATCCCACTCTTAAATTATCGGACATTCAAAGCATATCTAACCTGGCTAAAGAGAATAACATTTTAACTGCGGTAGATAATACATTTATGAGTCCTTATTTTCAGAATCCTATTTCTCTAGGGGCTGATTTAGTTATGCACTCTGCCACTAAATACATTAATGGACATAGCGATGTTATCGGCGGGGTGGTTGTCACTAGCTCTGAATCTTTAGCTGAAAAAATTTCTTTTCTGGCCAAATCTGTGGGAGCAGTTGCTTCTCCCTTTGATAGTTATTTAGCGATGAGAAGCTTAAAGACACTGGCTGTTCGTATGGAGGCCCACCAATCTAATGGCTTTGCGGTTGCTAAATTTTTACAGGAGCACAGCAAAGTAGATAAGGTCTTATATCCTGGATTAGAAAGTCACCCTCAGCATGAGTTAGCTAAGAAACAAATGAAGGGTTTTGGAGGAATGATCACCTTTTATTTAAAAGGTGATCTCAATAACGCAAAAAAGTTATTGGAATCTGTTCAGGTGTTTACATTGGCAGAAAGCCTTGGCGGAGTAGAGTCTTTGATTGAGCATCCCGCTATTATGACCCATGCGAGTGTTCCAAGCGAGAGAAGAAAAGAACTGGGGATCAATGATCAGTTAGTGAGATTAAGTGTTGGCATTGAAACCCAATCTGATCTACTTCGAGATCTGGATCAAGCCTTGTCGAGCTGTTGAGCCCGGGAAGTTGCGTCAGAATAACTTGAGTAAGGCATTTCGTTCGTTGACTCAAGCTTTACTCGAGAGTAAGTTCAGTGCTTCAAAATTTGTTGACCATTTGGCTCGGTAGCTCAGTCGGTAGAGCAGAGGACTGAAAATCCTTGTGTCGGCGGTTCAATTCCGTCCCGAGCCACCATTTGTTTTCGGTCCATACCGGACACATAGGTTACAGATTGTTCCGATCACATGGGTAACACTTTCAAGAAGGATTACTCCCTTTTGGGAGGCTAAAATAAAAAGTAGAACCAGAGCCCTCTTTAGAGTCGACCCATATTTCGCCCCCGTGAAAATCTATGATTTTGTGACAAATCGCTAAGCCGATACCGTTTCCTTCGTATTTAGATTTTTTGTGAAGACGTTGAAAGAGTTTGAAAATGGTTTTGAACTGGCTTTCGGGTATTCCGATGCCGTTGTCTTTAATGGAGAAAACCCAATTCAGGCCAGAATCTTTATAACTTAAGGAGGTCATGGGTGTGTTTTGTTCAGCCTGATATTTGATAGAGTTAGAGATAAGGTTTTCAATGAGGCTTCTAATAAGAGACTTAACTCCAAAAATTTGAGGGAGTGGCTTTTCAATTTTAAGTTCCATAGTGCTGTTTTGGTTTTCATTTTCAAAGATGCCAACGATGTCTTTCACTAAAAGGTCGAGGTCAAAAAATTCTTTTTCGTGATCTTCGCTTCTAACTCTACTAAAAGCCAATAGATCGTGAATAATAGACTTCATATTCCCAATATGAGACTGAATTTGTTTGGTAAGTTGAGAGCAGTTTTCCAGCTCAGGGTGAGAATCTAATTCTACAGTAAGTTCCTCAGATAAGTAGGAAATGTGTCTCAAAGGAGCTTGCAAATCATGGGCAATAATAAAGGTGTATTGTTCAAGCTCCTGTGTGAGTTCTTCCAATCGATCTTCGTATTTTTTTCGTTCTGAAATTTCATAAATTGTGCAAACGATATACAATTCATTATTTTCTTGGATAGGCATTAATCCCACTTCAATGGGGATCTCTTCTCCATTTTTTGTGAGGCCTTTGAGGTCTGCTCTGCTTCCCATTCTTCTGGGGTCTGGAGCTCGCATATATTGTTGTCTTAACTTTTTGTGATGCTCCCGATATTTATTGGGCATAAGACATTCGACTTCTTTACCAATGAGTTCTTCTCTAGAGTATTTAAAAAGTCTTTCTATCTCGGGGTTAACGGATTGTATTATTCCATTTTGATCTGCCAAAAGAAGACCACTTGGTGAATTCTCCCAGGCAAAGGGCTTTAAATTTAAAGGAATCTTAACTTTCATGTTTATTTCTCACTAAAAATTATTTATCTATTTAGAAAAAACCAGTACGGCCCGAATTATATGCTATACTGAAAACAATTAAAGTTTAGTTGGTAAGTATTTGTAAGTTAAGTTTAATTCACAGTTTGGCCAAATTTTTATAATAAATGGGGATAAATGGGGATTACCATCGTGCATGACATGAATAAAACACACAATATCTTGATAGTTGATGATGAAGAAACATTACTTGAAGTCACCGTAGAGATTCTTCAAGACGTCACTGAAAACATTGAATTTATAAAAGCTTTAAATGGACTAGAGGCAAAAAAAATTATTGAAGAAAAGAAAATCGACATGGTCGTCACAGACATGCAGATGCCAAAAATGAGTGGCGAAGATCTTATTCGATACATAATGGATCGAAAACTTAATATTCCAGTAATTATTTTCTCAGCCTTTGGATCTTTGACTGAGAAAGAAGCCTTCCGATTGGGTGTAAAAGGATACTTTTCAAAACCTTTTAATTATGAATTATTGGTGAGTAGAATTTCTGATGTTTTAAAAGGCAATGAGAGTATTGATCTTTCAGAAAATCAATTGGATG
>JAGRAA010000030.1 GCA_020435185.1 Bdellovibrionales bacterium
CCAAAAGAGCACCTGTTAAAATTTTTGTGTAGCCTAATAGACTTATTAAACCACTTATAAAACAACTTATAAAACGACCATGTTTATCCGCCCCCGCAGATAAACAGTGCCGAAATGCACCGTAAAGTAACATTTTATCCCCCCTAAATTTTTACAACTTCACATTAAGCATTTTTCGTACCAGTAATCAAGAGTCCTTTTGTCCCCAAATGTAATTTGCCTTTTCATTTATTTTTTAGGTATGATGTTTTTATGCCAACTAAAAAGAGCAATGTGCTCGCTCCTAAAACCAAAGAACATCTTATTTCAACATTAAGTCATTTTGATAATGAAGAAATGAGCCTCATCATGGCATGGGTCTACGGTAAATCTAAGAATACCCAACGATACTGTCGAAGAATTTTATTAGATTTTTTCTCTCACTTTCCGAATACCTCATTAAAAAGCATCAACGTAGGCCACGTGACGTTATTTTTAAATCGGTTCAATCATTTAAAGCCAGGGTCAAGAAATCTTATTTTAGCGACCTTATCTTCACTGTTTAAATTTTTAGTCATGAGAAAATTTTTAAAAGAAAACCCCTGTTTAGGGATAAAATCTGAAAGAATTCCTGAAAGATGGCATTCAAAAATTTTGAGTCACCAGGATATTGGAGAAATGATAAAAAGAGAGCCCAATATTAGAAATAAACTGATCTTACGTATTCTTTATCTTACCGGAATAAGACGATCAGAGCTTAATCGATTACAAAAAAAAGATTTTTTAGTTCGTGAAGACGGAAAAATTCAAATGACCGTTTTAGGGAAAGGTTCAAAAATAAGAAGTTTACTTATTAATCAATCCCTATGGAACAGCTTAAAATCGTATATGAATGAATCTAGAGTGGTCGAAGATAAAGACTATCTCTTTCCGAGTGTAAAGACAAAAGCCTCGCCTCTTTCTGATCAGCAAATTTATGTTATTGTTAAAAACGCTGCCAACAGAATCGGAAAGCCGGCCTCAGCACACTGGTTTAGACATAGTTCCGCGACCCACGCCATAGAAAAAGGAGCTCCTCTTCATGTAGTCCAAAGAACCTTGGGGCATGCAAGCTTAGCCACCACCGGAAAGTATCTAGATGCTCGGCCAAATGAATCCAACGCCGACTATCTCAAAGATCCAGAGATCGAATAAGTTGTAATTTTTACAAAAAAAGAAATAATAACTCCCTTCGCTTGATCAAAAGACCGTTTATAGACTTAATACTCCAAAAGTATAACTTGGAGATTTATGAGGCAACGGGGACCTTATATTAAGACAATGACCAAATTTTTAGTTCTTGCCCTTTTGGTTCCAGTGGTTGGCTGCTCTAAAAATAATGAAGGATCTCTAAGACAGGATAGAGCAAAGCAAGATGGATCTTTTTATTCTACGCCTAGAGACTCTTCCCTTGCTGTCGCCTCTGAGTCTGCGACTTCTGTTTCTCTCCACTCGTCTTTGCTAGAACCGAGTTGTCTCTCTCCTCATTATGCTATTAAAGTAAGTCGCATTTTTTTAAAGAAAGAACTCTCTGGTTACACTTCTAAAAAGACCACCTTAAATATGGTTTTACTGACCCAAGACGAAGTGCTCAATGAAGGTCCTCTTATCATCGAAGATAAACAATTAAATCAATGGGTTCACATCCCTTACGGAAAAGAATTCCCTTTAGCTCTAGTAAAAACACAAATTAATTTAAGAAAAGAAAATATTTTCTTTATCTTAGAAAAATACAATACAGTTCTTTCTAATGAAAAGTTATTAGAAACAAACATTATGTTACAACATCAAGAAGCAGAATATATTCCCCTTGCCGAAGATCATCCCATGGCCAAAAACTATGATTATCAATTGAGTTTATTATTACAAAACGAAGTAGTGGACATTAGCTTAATTGTTTTTGAAGGCTGCTTATAAAATATAAACTGGCTCACATAAATGTTTATATCTTACCCCCCACGCCTCGAAAAACTTTGTTACTTTAATGAGTTAGGTGGCTCGTTGTGGACTTTCCAAAGTGTAACTTTGGAAAGTACCGACCGAAATACGAATCTGTTCTAATCTTAATTTAAATCCCAAGTATAGGCCACAGCTAAAGCGACTTGATTAAGACTAACTTTTCCTTTACTTGGAGTAACTCCCACTTGAGTGTCTCCTTCTACAGTATTGGGCATCAAATACCAGAGCGTGTAATTTAATTTACTACCCTCTCCCATAGCTAGGCTACTTCCGTATGAGAGATGAAGTTCTCCCACCGCAGGAGCCAAAAATGCAAAACCTACATTTTCTTTTTCAACAACGGATTTTCCATAGTTGATCCCAAAGCGATGCTCTTGCTCCCTTTTTAAAATATAACCTAATTTAAACACCGTTTGATCTTTAAACCCAAACCCAGCTCCTTGATTAGTTCCTAAAAAAGTGGCGGCAGAAGAAATCGTGTTAGGGTTACTTAAAGAAGCCACACCAGAGTTCATGATTTGTTTGATCTCAAACAAGAACTCACTGTTTTCCATTTTATAGGCGCCTCCAAGAGCAAAAACAGCAGGAATATCGGCATTTCCGCCCTCTGCCAACAAGCCTTTATAATTTTCGAAAACACTCATGTCTGTCTTCATTTGATAGGTGGCTCCTAAGCGAAAGTTATCACTTAAAAGCCCGATCCAACCCAGTTTTAGACCATACCCCATCGATGTATCAGGACCCTTACCGGTAAGATGAGTAGCATCCACTGAGTACGAAGTAAAACCTTCTAATCCTGCGGCTTCGATTGACTGATGAACTAAAAGTAAAGAGACACCAATGGAGTGCTGTTCGTTGATTTTGTAAGCCAAGTTTGGTGCCAAAACCAATTGTTTTAACTCAGCCGCCGCTTCCATAGCTCCACTAGATTGCGGTCCACAAAAAATGTTTGAGATCCCATATCCCGGGCAGGTCACAGGGTATCCTGGATATTTTACTGAAGTCCCACCGATTCCATAAAAACTAATCCCCCAAGCCATATCACCGCTTAAACCATTGGTGTAACTCATAGAGGGAATGGGAAAAAAAGTCTTGTCGCTATTGATTTCTGAAGAGATCACGGGAGAAGCGGTTCTTTGAACAGAAGGAGTATTGTATTCTAATTCTAACTCCACATCGAATTGTTTTTTACCAAATACCGAAGCCGCTGGATTATTTGCGCCCGTGTAGGCATCATCCAAGATAATGGTTTCGTTTCCGCCGAGTGATTTCCCGTACGCTCCAATTCCTAGTGGCATTAACCCGTTTGTTGCAAATGCTTGTGTAGAACAAAGTATAGCTGATAGCACAACCCCTGCCTTCAATGTGTTTCTCATGAAGTTCTCCCTTATGTGTTAGTTTTGATCAAAAACGCTAACACTCAGAGAAGTAGAATTCCAGCTTAAAGTCTTGATATGAGGTGTAAAATAAAAAAAGAGCCTTGAGTTCGACTCAAAGCTCCTAAATTCATGAAATCATTCTCGTTATTTTTTACTAATTCTTAACGAAGCCCCGCCTATACCTGCCCCTAAAGCACAAATATCATCGGTTGACTCCACCTGTACATTCACAGGAAAACGATTGTAAGACTCCACTGGACGAGAATAGGTTGAAAAATCAAACTCTTCAGAGTTTTTATACCGTGTCTTTCCTATATATACCGTTGGTAAAGTTTTTAACTGAGGACTCGCCTTGCATACGTCTACACCAGCATCTAGAAAAACGAATTTTCCGATTAAGTCTTCAATCCCCTTTTCTGGATACAGTTCTTGACCAGAAAACTTAATGTTTTGATACTGAGTTAACTTGGGCGCAGGTAAATCATAGCAAACGTCATCTGAAGCGGAGCCCGCAGGACAATCTACTGTCTTTACTTCAGCACCTAGAGACAAGCCTAAACCCCAGCCTGATAATTCTAACTTTACTTCTTGTCTCTGAGTACGACCTTCTTTATCTGTGCAGACAATGACGCCTTCTCCTTCACCTCTTTCATAAGACAATATAAATCGAGTGGTCTTTGATTGAATCCTGCCTTCAAAAACACAATTGTAATTATTCTCTGACTTTGGTTGATCAGGAGTAGACGTCGATGGATGAGTAGCCACTTGAGGTCTCTGATAGTAAACCACAGCGTCTATGCCTGGACATGAGTTTTTAATCTGCACTAATTGCTCAATAACTACAGAAGAGTCATTCACAAAAGAAAGAGGGTAACCAACGATTTTTTCATTAGAACAATCTCCCTTTGGAATACGTCCTACGAGATAAACTTCGTTTCCTTCTACAATCACACATCCTCGAGTCATGCTCAAGTCACAAAGACCTTTTCTGTGAAGGTCATACAGAATCTTCAACGAAATGCCGATTTGGTTCTTATGCTTATCCGTCGCATACTTGGCGATAATTTCATTTTTTTCATTAAGCTCCATAAGAACAGAACCATTCGCTACTAAATCTGTGGGCTCTAATCGACCAGACTGTTGCAATCGTCTAATATTGTTCAATTCTTGTGTCCCTAAGACTCCATCCACATCTCTATAAGAGGCATAATAAGTAGCCTGAGAACTGATGTATGCTGGTGCTTGACCACTGTGTTGTGGGCCTAAAACCACTTTGTCTTCTGGTTCTTTTTTAACATAAGGAACAGACTCCAAAGCTTCATCGGCGGCTGTTCGTCCTTCTATAGGTGTTTGACCTTCATCGGCACGAATAAGTCCTTCTCCAGAACTCTCACCCTCATCTTTTGAATCTGATGTCACACCCGTGGTCGATCCACCACTGCCTCTTGGACTTGAAGGAGAACTTGTTCTTCCTTCAATGACCTCATTTTTTACGGGAGAGCCTTCGGGTTTTACTTTGGAAGGAGCAGAGTTTTTCTTTCCACAGGCTGATGCATACACAAGAAATGAAAAAATTAACGTACTTTTTAATAGAGTTTTAATCATACTTACTTACCTCAAAAATTGATTAACCACAGGTTAGACAGCACAGATCATGCCAACACATACATAAAATCCAAGGGGATTCAGAATATGGAATTGTAAATGTATTCAAGAGACTGACAATTTTTGTCGTTTTTAGAGGCTATTCTCTTCTAGAAACTGTATTCCTTAAAAATCTTATCCATTCTTTTTGTTCGCTAATTTTACTCATTATGCCTGAGTCTACATACTTTTCAGCCAGTATTGTTAGCTCTGCCTTTTTTTGACTTAGATTTTGACCTAGCGCATATATCATTGGTAACCCTGTGACCTGATCTGCCTTAGGAATTCCAAATCGATAATCAGACCTCAAAATGTCAGTGGTTAAAATTTGATGCTTAATGGAGGCTATATCTAAATATAACCCTTTTAACTCTTCGTCTCTATCTATCTTGTCTTGCACTTCTTTTGACCCTACATCTATCTTCATCTTTAATAAATAAATAAAATATTCTTGCTCTATTAAAAAAAGACTCTTAGCGATCAATAAATTTTTATGGCTTGAAGAAGCTCGCAAAAAAAGTTGCTCTTTTACAGTTGTTGGTAAAGACAAATACTCCTCTTCAGATTTAAATTTTTCATAGACTTGAGGAGACAATAACTTAAGTTGTTCGAAAGCATTTTGCACTTCCCCAAATAAAGACAAATGACTTTCAGAGGGCTCTTTGTCGATCAGCTGAAACAACTTCAATTCTTCCACCAATCGAGTAGGAGTACTCGCGATGCTATTCCAAAAAGGGTGTGGAAAAGGAAGTATAGCCTTAAGGAGATTACGTAACTCAACGGCACAGTTATTATTCAAAAAATGATAAGAGCTTCGATAAGTCCAGAACATTTCCACAAATTGTTGAAAAAGGCTCCGAATTTGATCTTTATTGAGGTTTAATTTATAAACTAAAACATCTCTGTACTCATTTTTTGTATATTTTTCGACCAAATGTTGAAAATTATAAAACTGTGGAAACGATTTATAATCTCCAGTTAATCCTTTAAATGATTTTACATAGGTATCGTCAACAAAACCTTTAAAACTAGAGACTATTCTTCTTTTAA
>JAGRAA010000031.1 GCA_020435185.1 Bdellovibrionales bacterium
AAATCCACTCATTTTTATCTCCTTGCTACTCGTTTACTTTGTTTACTATAAGGGCTTAAGAGCCGAAGAAAACAAATTTTCAAGAAGCATATTTAAAAATGATTATGAAAAATACAAAGAGTCCACAGGTGCAATTCTTCCTCGCCCAAAACTTTTGTTAAAGTTTCTTAGTTTTCTTCTTTTGACTTGGAAATAATTTCAATCTGTATGGCTAATGTGTAGGCACTCCATCCATTTTCGCTGACCAAAAAAGGCAATAAAATCAACACCTGTCATTGTGGTACTTAATTTGCTTTTACCATTTAAAAGCTTGAATGATCTTTTGAGTCGAAACTAGAGTGTCGAGCTTTGGCCCAACACGGGAGATTTATGAAAAGAAATATTTCTTTAGACATTCTATTCTTATTGATTTTTACGGCAATGACCTTTGTTCGACCGACAAGAGCCATTGCGTCCTCTCAGTGCTCTGAAGTTTTCGAAGCCCCTTCCTCTATCTTATTGCTTGAAGCGCGTGAGTCCTATTCGAATTGGAATATATTTTTAAATCCCGATCATCCTAGTGGCGGATTGGTTGATTTTTCTAAAATGATTCAAGACCTCAAGTCAATAGATGTCACTAAAAGAGAAACAGACTATTTAGTTAAGAAGCTTGAACAATACACCTTTTTTCACGCTTTAAAAATGAACATTTCTAGTTTACAACGTTTATTTTTTGGCGTTAAAAACCTAGTCGATTCATTAAGCTTAAAATCGCCTCAAGTTGAGTTTCCAAAGGGAATTAAAAAACAACTTCAATTTTGGATGAGTCATCTCCCCACAGATGTTTTAGCTTCTTTAAGCGAAGGAAAAACCCAAAGAGGCTTTACAGAATATACCTACTTTGGACATACCACTCACCGATTGATTGGAACAAGTAAATCCGATTTAGAAGCAAAACTTAGAGAAACCATTCAACAAGACAATTTCGACATCATTAAATCCGTTCCTTATTTTGCCGAACACCCGATCTCTGCATCACAGTATCGTGAACTTATGGAATATAAAGCTTTACTTTTATTGATGATGGATAGACTCAATCTCACAGAGCCCCCTAAAAACTTAACAGAATTAGGCGCAATGATTCAGAAGATATCTCAAGAGATTTAATTCGAAACAAGTCTACCTTTTAAGAAAGAGAGACTTACCACAATCCACACAAAAATTATTTCTGTCTTTCAACCGTTTAGAGTGCATACTATCATTACAAGGACGAGAGGGTAGATTTCGATTAACAATTTCTCCACAAGATGGACAAAATCTTACGGCCACATTCATTTTGGTGTGAGTTAAGTTCCTACACCTTTCAATTCTTTGACCCATTCTCCGTCCTTTTTTAAACTTGTAATCTAATAATATTTAACTTAAAACACTCGTTCAGTTTTCCACACTCTAATTTGAAACTGTAAATCTTTTGATAATTTTTTGACTACTTCTAAGGGATTGTCTCCCTCCTGTTTAGACTCAAATTTTCTAGATAGTGAAGTAATACTTAAAGATCCATTGATTCGACTTTTTCCATTTTCTATACACAACCTTAAAAGGCTGTCTGACGGCGACTTATTAATGAGCTTTTGCATAATATTATCTATACATCTTTGATTAAACTTTGAGACTACTATTCCCGATAAATTGATACGACACTTTGAAGACATATTCATTTTGCTCCTCTTTCAAACTAAAATTTTAATATTTTTTACTACCATCTTTTAGGTCTACTCCTTTGTCTTTTTTCTTTCGCTGTATTTACAACCAACTCGGCCCCATTCAAAGAGTATCCATTAAATTTAGCGATGGCTTGGTCACCTGATTCTTTATTTTCAAACTCCGCAAATCCAAAGCCCCGAGAGCTACCACTATATCTATCCTTAACAATATTTAGTGAAACAAACCCTCCTAACTTTGAAAATAAACTTTGTAATTCCGTTTCCACTACGTTTTCACTTAGGTTTCCTATATATAACTTCATGTTTTCTCCTTTATTATGAACTTTTTAATAATTGACTAAGCCGGCTTTCATTCTTTTTTATATAGACTGTTGAACTTTGATAACTACATCAGGATTGTATTCATCAAACTCTTCTTATTTCTTTATTGCTATTTTTTTCGTTCACCAGAAAGCAACCTCACTAGCATTTTTTTAATAGGTGCTGAAACTTGATTTCTACTCTCTATAATAGAGACTGGTCCTTTTGGACTAGACTCTATGAATTTGCCACTTGAGTCCATCATCTTGAAATTAAAAAACTCTGCTTCTCTTGACACACACGTCTCCCCAAATACTCTCTTTAAGAGCATAAACTTATTATAATCTGTGTATTCAATCTTAGAATAAAAAGGGCAGAGATACGATGGGCACTAGCAAAGCCTGAATAAAGTAAGACAACTCAAATATAACAAAGAATAGAGTATATGTCTAGGACGTTCTTCAAACTACTAGCCCTCTAGCGAAGACTACTTCACATATACAGTATTTGAAATGGTGCACCCGGGAGGACTCGAACCCCCAACCCCTTGATCCGAAGTCAAGTACTCTATCCAATTGAGCTACGGATGCACATGGCTGAAAGGTCGATAATCTAACGGTATTCTTGATTTTGGTCAATCTTGCTCATCAGATTTTTTCTGAGGAGCTCTTTTCTTACTACTCTTTCTTCTTTTGTTCGCAGAAGACTTATTTTGACTCTCCAAAATTATGTAATCTTTAGTTAGAGGGATATATATATCAGCAGCCTCTTGTACTTCCTCAGAAGTTGTCTCTGGCCAAGACCAGATCTCTACCCGGCAACCCCGTGACCTTAAATACCAAATCAATGGTAAATAATCCTTATCCCCTCCCAGCAAAATAACCACATCCAAACGATCCGCCATAGTGATCGCATCGACAATTAAAAAGCTATCAGCATTCTTTTGTGGACGCCTAAACTCCCCTCCCAACGAGGTCCAAAAACTTGAAAATGTCTGAGAAATTTCTTTAAATTCAGGCTTATAATAAAGAATTCGAATAATCTCTCGATCCCCTATGTTATCTAAAATTCTCTTATAATCCGTTCTTCCCTCATGATGCTTCAACCCTGACATCTCAATATTCTCAGCGTCGACAAAAATGCCGACCTTTTGAAACAGTAATAGACCTGTATGCTCGGTGTTTGCTGGTATTCTTGTACTTCCTGACGATTTGGTCACAAGGACCTCCTTTTTAAGGGTGTAGTAGCCCCATTGACGGGCGCCCTTTAGACTCTCATTAAACACTATTTCATTAAAAAAATTAAGAACTTAGAGTGGTATTCGTCGCATTTTGATCAACTCCTAGTCATCCTATAAGATTTGAACAGAATCCGGCCTTTAAAAGGCCTTAATTTCGATCTGGGGTGGCACCAAATGTGAATAACTAGAACTTGTTGTCCAGAAGCATCATCCTGGGCCCTGCTAACCTTTTCTCTTAAGAGCCAGCCCCAACTGGCTCTTTTTTTATTTGTTATGTCGGCTAGTTATAACGGTTTTAATATTTCCTCGAACATTAAAATCTCCCTTCACCTCTATCTCCCAGGGATCCAATAGCTGAACCAAGTCCTCTAAAATTAAATTCGTGACATCCTCATGAAAAATTTTGCTGTTTCTAAATTTATTTATATAGAGCTTCAAGGATTTCAACTCTACACAATACTTATCTGGAACATACTGAATATAGAGAGTGGCAAAATCAGGAAACCCACTTCTCGGACATAGACATGTAAACTCAGGGCAAGTAAATTCAATAGTATACCGCCTGACTTGGGTACGATTTTCAAATCTTTCTAATTCGGCATTCTCAACGGCCTCTTCTCCATAAAGTTTTTCCATAGGGCTCTCCTAAACTTCTTAACATTTAGCAACAAATAGAATAGATCTTATATCTATGAGTAAGCCGTTCTTCAATTACATCTTTTTATTTTTTTCCGTTTCTCTTCTTTTTAGTGGCTGTGACACCATTCAGCCCAAAGATTGCAAATACACTGACTGGTATGAGCTCGGCAGACAAAATGGTTCCAAAGGAGGATCTAATTCCTCCTTTCAAGACGTCGTCCAATCCTGTGAAAACGTGTCTGACAGTGCAGACAATCTCTATAAAGCCGGGTACTCAGCCGGTATCGTACAATACTGTTCTGATCAGAGCGCCTTTGAAATAGGTAAATCTGGACAACCTCTCCCAGAATCATGCCTCAATCACTCAGGAGATCGATTTAATGTCTATTATCAATCCGGAAGACGAGTATTAAAACTAGAAAAAGAGAATTTGCAAATTGAAAACAATTTGCAGAGCTTAAAAAAAGATAATCAATTTCTCGACAATCAGCTTGAATTAAAAAAAATAGTTCGAAAACTTCAATCCCAAAGGGCGCAGAATCTTAAACTTATTGATGATCTAAAGGCCACTTTTTAAAATTTGTATCGGCCGTTGAACCGAGTTAAAAATATAATTCGCCTTAATCAAATCGATTTGCTCAGAAGTAATGACGTTCTTTTGAACACATTTGAGTCTAAAGTTATATATATGGTAAAAGCTCAATGCCGCAGCTACTGAAATATTAAAGCTCTGAATAAACCCATTCATTGGTATACATATTCTATGGTCAGCTAATTCTGCCATTTCTGCACTTATACCTTCTTTTTCATTACCTAACACAAGAGCACTAGGACCACTAAAATCAGCATCTTCTAAATCAATATCTGAGTTTAAATCCGTCGCAAAAATCTTAACCCCTCTTTGCTTCAAATCCCGAACACAGTCTTTCGTACTTTTAAACTCTCTGACGTTCAACCATTTCTCGGCCCCTTGGGTCACTCGCTTGGAGTTTTTAAATTTTTCACCAGGACTAATCACATTGAAATTTATAAATCCAAAAGCCTCAGCACTCCTCATTACAGCGGATATATTCCCACGGTCATAAATATTTTCTAAAACCGGCTCTATATCCCATATCCTAGAGTTCGCCACTTTTTGGATCTTGTTTAGCCTGTCTTCAGTAAGAAATGGAGAGAGTTTATTTATAACCTCCTGAGCGGAAAATTGTAAATTTTCAGTGATATAAAAAGGTTCAGTACTAAAAAACTTAGATCGGCTTATTAACATTATTCTTTCACTAAACCACTTAGATTAGATTTCATAAAGTTAGGAAGAGCAAAACAAGCCTTATGAATATCTTGATTATAGT
>JAGRAA010000032.1:0-25204 GCA_020435185.1 Bdellovibrionales bacterium
TAAAAATAATGAATTGATTTATTATTTATGATAGATATTTTTAATGATTAATTCTCAAGACCTTACATACTTTATGCAAATTGCAAAAGAAGGACACCTCTCCAAAGCCGCTCAAACTCTTGGCGTGACTCAACCCACACTTAGCCATAGCTTGAAGAAAATAGAAAATGAACTCGGACTAGAACTTTTTATACGATCCAAAAAGGGCGTTAAACTTACTGCTCCTGGAGAAAAACTCTATCAACATGGCCATGAGTTCTTACTTCATTGGAACCAACTTTTTGAGCAACTTCACAACGAAGTAAATGTGGTCCAAGGCCTGATAAAATTGGGCTGCCATACAGCTGTCGCCAAATACACTCTCCCCAATTTCATCCCAAAACTTACGAAAAACTATCCCAAATTAAAAATTCAACTTTTCCATGACCTCTCAAGAAATATTACTGCAAAAGTGATTGCCGACGAAATTGATATTGGCATTGTGGTAAATCCTATAGAACACAACGAACTCGTGATAAAGCCTTTGCTCATAGATCAAGTTACACTTTGGAAACCTAAAAACTGCCTAAACGAAAAACTATTGATGCTAGACCCTGATCTGATCCAGTCTCAATATATTTTAAACAAAATGAAAGGCTTCAAAAGTAAGTACGGTCAAACTTTAGAATCCTCAAGCTTAGAGGTTATTGCCCTTCTTCTAGAATCCGGAGCAGGTCACGCCATACTGCCAGAGAAAGTCATCATGTCCTTAAAATCCAAAAATATTGTAAAAGTAAATGAGGCGCCCAAATTTAACGATCGAATTTGTTTAATCTATAAACATGAATTTAGAAAGTTAAAGCGAGGAGAGGTTTTCATCAATACTTTGGTTGCGACCATTTAAAAATCGGACCTTTATATCCAAAATCCCCATACACTTGAAAAGGTATTTCACTTACCAACACAAATCCAAGATTTTGACTCTTTCCTCTCACGTTCTGCAAAAACCAATCTGTAACATTAAATTGAATTTTCACTGCCAAAGCATTTTGCCCTTTAGGTTGCAACGCCTCTTCCCTTTGACTCGATCTTAGGTTTAAATTTTGCGTACTCGCAGAATTTTCAGGCCCGGGTTTCGGTTGAGGAATAGTAATATCCTCTGGTTGATCCGCATATGAGGCGACAGACAAGCATTCATTAGGATTATAAGTTCCACCAGGCACTTCCCATTTCCCACCATTAAAAGGATGAGCGTTGTACCAAGTGGCAAGAAACAGCCACTCTTGCGACAAAGGACATAACTTAATTTGTTGAAGCTGATCTTCCGTTAACCCCGAATCTTCAGTATAAACCTCCAATGCCACGACAAAATAGTCATCTATAATCACGTCTTTTGATTTTTCCGCCAAGTCATCAGATCGCAATAGAACTCTTTGACTCGCATCAACTTCATAAGAGCTCTGCCTAAAAGTTCTTTCATCTTTAGGATCAGATATACTTTGTTTGATCATTTTCATTTGGCCAGCGCTAGAATATTCATATTTTCTCACCATCGGATCGTCTGATGTAGATAGGCACCCAGTAATACAGATATTTAAAACACTAATTATTACTAAAAGGACAATTTGATTCTTCATAATGATTACCAGTTATAATTAAATTTTACGCCGATATTTTGTTTTCCTGATCCGTAATAGAGTATATCACCAAAACGAGAGAGGTTAAAATTTTCATCAGCATTGAGTAAAAAGGTTGAAAAGATTATAAAAGAGTGTCTAGAGCCTAGCCACCCGATTTCGGGCCCAACTGTAACTATACGCTCTCTTTTATTCACTATCCTTGAGGAGCTCCCAGACGTTACTATTAATTCGTCAGCAAGACTGTACTCTAAAAAACCACCAACTCCAATATTTTGAGTCACCCGACCTTTAAGGTCCATTCGGGCAGAGAGAATATCTCCGTATTTATAATTTATAGGGATGGAAAAAGTCTCATCTTTAACTTCTGACCCCATCGTGTATTGAATACTATTACTCAAAACCAGCTCATCTGTTTTTAATGTGAACATTTTTAATCCCAATCTTTTCGTATCTCTGGGAACAAATGTCGACTGACCCTCTGGCTCTCCAGAATGAAACGTTCCCTCAGCAAACCATAGAATACGAAAACGAGTAGGCGTGTTTAACTTCCCGACCAATGATATAGAGAGAGGACCAATTTCATTTTTTCCATCTGAGTTTTGCAAATAACTAAATTTTAATCCCAAACCAACTCCAGTCATACTGCCTCCAAAAGGATACAAACGGCTATTTAAAACATAAGCTGAAGTAGGAGTTCCACTATCATTATCAGAAAAAATTCGAGATTCTACCGAAAAGGCACTTCTTTCTATCTGATCTTCTTCTAAATAATATTGAATCGCCAAACTACTGTTTTCGTATGATGGGACATATTTATTGCAAACACTAGTAATTTGATCAACGGTTGCTTCGGGACCTGTTATAGACAATGTTATATCACTCACAATTTTTTCGTCTTCCCTAATTTTCTCATGAAGAGCTCTATGCAGTCCTTCGTGAATGTGCAGTGCTACTAATTGATCTTCGGTTAAACTTTTACTGATAGGAAAAAATCGAGTTGCAGCATGAGGGCGAGCAAAGGTCCGCGCATAAACATAGCCTCTCATGTCTGTTTCAAAGCCTCCAAGAGACTTTAACTCCAGGTCACTCACGTCTTTTTTTGTGATATAGATTTTTGTGTTTTCAACCTCTGGAATCAAGCTCCCTAAACCCCTAATTGCTCCAACATTCAAACCATTTAATAACTTTACAGCTTTCTTCTGAGCATTGATTAATGGTCCTGATTGTACCCTTTCAAATCCCTCCAAGTCTGATCCATTATCTCCGTTTCCAACCCGAGTAGTTGTGGCATTACCTACACTCTCGATTATGAAAAACAAAAGCACTAATATAAAACCTGTTCTTTTCATTTTACTTCCTCTTTTTTTGACAACCTAAAAAATAAAGTTTCAAATTGATAAACTTCATTTTTTCTACCTTTAGAATATTTTTCAGCCATTTAATCTTGAAACTCTCGAATCTCTTTCTTTACTTGTGGTAAATACTTTTCATCAAAACCAAAACCCACTCCACTTATTTCTCGCTCATTTACACTTTGTTCAAAAAGTGCTGTTGAAGCCTTCTCTAAAATAGACTGATGATAAGACTTAATCGATCCTGATGGAATATCTTGTGGTGTCTCTACATACTCTTTTTCTACAACAATTTTTTTATTTTTCTTTTTAAGTAAATGAACCTTCAAAAGCCTATCCACTGCCGCCTTTACCTCTATGGGAGAAATTCCGAGACGCTTAGAAATATACTTAATATCCCACTTAAAACCTACGCAATCAGATAAATTTAGAATAGCAAAATGATACCATCCTTCTATAACTTTAAAGTACTCTAAATCTAAAATAGATTTAGATTGACCATTCTCCACTCCCGCATTTAATTTTAAATCTTGAGTGAGTAAAAGCAGATGTTTTTTCTCTATTTCCGACAATCCCAACGCCTCACTAATCTTTAAAGCTCCCTTTGCCGTCAACTTGCGTTTTTCATTTAAGATCTGCGAAAACTCTCCGGGACTCATTTTTAAATCTCTTGCGTAAGATCTCAAAGAATACTGAGGGTTATTTCTAACCCTGCGTTCTAATTCAGCTCTTAAAAAGTCAATATAACTGTCATAGTTCAAAATATTCACAAAGAATTCCTATTCTAATGTACTTGAAGAACAACTTCCCTCTATAGGTTTGACCACTTTTACCTCTTCTATGTGCTGCTCTTCATATTTAACGTCTATATATCTTGTGCCAACTTCATAACTTTTCTCTCCGGCACAAAACTGATTTTGCTCACTGTCCTCTTTTATGTCGCTACAAAAAGTAAATTCATAGCGCAACTCGTTTTTCCCTTCAATAACATGAATATCTAACCATGTTGGAGAAGTATTGATATAAAAGCTGTCATAATTATAAGACATTCCCGTATCACCAGTAGTAAGATTTTTAAATTGTGAACCAAAAATCCCACTGTACGTGCGAGGAGATATTCTCATAAATTTTTGAGGAGATTTTACCGTCTCAACTCGATCACTAATAAGCTTTTCATCACAATCATACCTTACAACTCTTTGAGTTTTTTTGACCAATAAGACTTCGTAAGAATCCTCTGAATTTGAACTTTCAATAGGTATAACTTCACTATTACACCCTGCCATACCCATCATAACTAGACCTATACTAATAACTTTCTTGATTCCCATATATATTCCTTTCCCAACTTTGAACATAATCAATATCGCCTAGTTTCTAAAAATAATAAATTATTTTTGAAACATTCTGTTTCAAAAAAGAAACATGTAAAATATTTAAAAAGCCTCGTTTTCTGAGACTTTTTAAATATTTGTAATTATTAATAATAACTTACTCTAACGAGCTTTCGATTATCTATTGGCAATAGGCGTGTACTTAAGTCCTTCTTTACCAATCCACTCCCCTCTCGGGCGATAGATTCTATTTTTTGAAAACTGTTCAAAGATGTGAGCCAACCAACCGCTCACTCTAGAAGTTGCAAAAATCGGTGTATAAAGATCTAATGGAATATTCATAGAGTAATAAACAGAAGCTGAATAAAAATCTACGTTCGGAAGCAATCCTTTTTCTTTTTGAACAGTATCATCTATGACTTTAGACATATCATAATAACTAGTTCCAGCTTTTTTACACAAAGACTGTGACATGCTTCTTAAGATTTTAGCTCTAGGATCACCATTTTTATAAACTCGATGACCAAAACCCATAATTTTTTCTTTATTCGCCAAAGCATTCGTCACCCACTCAGTAGCTTTTTCTACAGTTCCAATATCCACAAGCATACGCATCACTTGTTCATTGGCTCCGCCATGAAGTGGACCCTTCAGGGCTCCGATGGCACTCACCACTGCTGAATAAATATCACTTAAACTAGACGCTGTTACTCGAGCCGAAAATGCTGAACAATTTAACTCATGATCAGCATGTAAAATTAAACAGGTATCAAAAACTTTAACCACTTCAGCATCTGGCTCTGTACCCGCCATCATATAGTGAAAGTTCCAAGCGAAGCTTTTTTCTGGATTAGGTGAGACATAGGCTTTTCCATTTCTCACTCGTTCAAAAAGAGCGACCAAAGTGCCAACTTTAGCCGTCAATTTTAAAGCCACACGATGTTGAGCCGCCTCGTCCGTAGACTGAGCTTCTGAATCCCATAAAGACAACATAGATGTCGCCGTTCTCAACCAAGCCATAGGATGAACATCTTTTACAGGTAATTGCGAAAGTTGTTTAACTTGATCTTCAGTCAAACCCATCTCTTTACTTATATTTTTTTTAAAATCATCAAGCTCGGCTTTATTTGGAAGACGATCATTCCAAAGTAAAAATACGGTTTCTTCAAAAGTGGAATTGGCAGCAAGGTCCTCTATTAAATACCCCCTATAACAAAGGGTCGCATCCACAATGGATGAAATTCCCGTTGTACAGGCAACAACACCCTCTAAGCCTTTATCTACTGCGCCACTGTATGTTTCCATTCCAAATACCTCTCTTTACGAAATTTTTTTTATGGTAGCTTATTTACGATTCTTTTTAAAGGCGGACTGTGACAGAGTTCTATAAACAATATCGAAGACCAGAGAGTGATAAAGAAGACCTACATGACCCGTTGAATCGATTTCAAAATTTTTAAAATGAACAGAAGACTCATTGAGCAAACAACTATCCAAAGGCCAGGCCGTCCAATCATTTTTCGCATAAATACTGGTGATCCGACTTCCTCTAGGTGGCTTTAATGAGTTCAATGTCTGCATAAAGTGAGAGTTAAACTTTAAATCTTTAGCCAAAGACCCTGACATAAAAGCTTTTAAAAAAGAACTCGCCTGTGTTCCATAATGACAGGTTCCCAAGGTGATCAGGTTTTTGACCTTCCCTCTTCCTGGTCCCACAGACATATAATGCCGCGCCACTAAACCACCCAAAGAATGGGCTACTATATCCACTTTTTTCGCCCCCGTCTGTTGTAAAATTTCATCTACCTTTACAGAGAGGTCTTCTATCATTCCCGTGATACTTCCATGACGAGTAGAATAATTAAGACTAAATACATTTTTCCACTCCCAATCAGTCATTTCTCGCCTCAAAGCAAAAAAAGCTGAGTGATTGTGAATCACCCCATGAACCAACAATATAGGTCTAGGATTTTTTATATATTTATGATGCCGTAAAACTTGCTCGCGCTGCTCTAGCCAACCTAGAGGATAATGCTTAATGGCCTTAGTGTGCGCAAAAATTTCTCTTATAATAGCCAACGCATGAGTCTGCCAACCTATGACTGGCTTTTCTGAGGGCGCAACCAATTGTTGAAAGGGATGTTTAAGAATCAAATTTGCCATACAACTTTAGGCGAGTTTAATCACTCGATCCTTAACCTCCATGACCAAAACAGTAACATCCTTTTGCAACTCTTGACCGGCCAAAAAGCGCTGTGCATCAAAAACAATTTGATTTCTAAGATCATGCACCTCTTTATTTGAAGATTTAGAAATAGAGCGCAATAACCCCTCTCTCCCATAACGCTCTCCATTGAGGCTCTGAATATTAATCAGGCCCGGCGTCGCGACAATGAGTCGATCCTTAGAGTTCAACTCGATTTCATGGGACGCAATAACCTGAGAGAAGTTTACATTCACACTATCTCCCCCAGTAATCAAAGGCTTAATATCTCCCGTGGAATGAGTTTGAACAAACCCTACAACATCGCCTAACAAACAATAGCTCAGCTTAAAACTTCGCCGATCTAATAGACCATAAAATAGACTTGCTGAATCTTCCCCATTATTCTCTTCGTCTTTTAAAATTTTAATCAGATCTTTAACAATTTTCGTCGTCATACTTAAGGCGTCAGAGCCACTTCGGGCCTCCATTCGTCCCGTATACTTTAACAGCACCGTCAACAGCAGCGCCGAAATCCCATAGCCAGATGCGCTAGACACAATACAACCAAATCGAAATTTATTTTCATGACTAAATATGTCTAAATAATCACCACCAGAAATGTAACTAGGTATAAATTTACTGCTGATATCCACACCCTCAATAGCGGGCAATTCCGTTGGGACCATAATTTTTTGTAAATGCTTAAGAACCTTCAGATCTTGGCTAAAATTTAAAATTAAGCTTTCAATTTTATCATTCGCCTTTTTTAAAGCCTCACGAAATAGCCCCAAGTCAGATTCTTTTTGCTCAAGCTCTGCTTCTAATTGTTTTATTCGATGTAAAAGTTCAGATTCTTCCATATAGAAATCGCCCCTTAGCTATAATCTCCCTGATATCGACATGCTTTGTCAACTGGGATAAAAACTGTAACCTTGAAATTACTTCAAGCCTCCATTATTTTGTGAATAATGTTTTTTCACTCAAAAATAGATTGGCAAAAAATCAAACATGAGCTCGACCTACTCCGAGCCAGCGAAGGTTACTCCATTGGGCCTCTGCTATTGGCTATAAATTGCTATATTAATGCCGAACCCCAAAGCAGTAGATTTTTTAAAAAACTTTATCGATACTGTTTTTTGATTGAAGACAAAGTCAAAAACTTAGCCGAAGAAGAACGCCTACTCCAACTCAATCAATTTATTTTTGAAGATATGCAGTTTCAAATTATTCCAGAAAGCTTAAACAACAACGTCTACGAACTATTGCCCGAAAGCTTATTGATTTCTCAAAAAGGACCAGCTCTCTCTATCGCCATTTTTTACTTACATCTCGCGGAGTTTTTAGAACTCCCTATTTACTTAGCCAATCACTCTAGTTTTTGCGTTTTAAAATGGATTCGTCCTAAAAAAACCACCTTTATTGATTTAAGCCAGCAGGGTAAAATTTTAACTGAAGAAGAGGTTCTCGAATTCTTTAATAATAAAAAACCTATCCCACAATGCCATGCCAATCTTTTAGAACGAATGTCCAGCAAAGACATTGTAACTTTATATTTAGAAAAGATCTTAGAGTTTTTAGGCCGAACAAACTTCTATAAAAAAATAATACTGATTTATGATATCTTGCTAGAACTACACCCAAGCAACACTGGATACATTGTAAAAAGAGCATTAACTAAAAAAGCTATAGGACTAAACAAAGAAGCCCTATTAGATTTTAAACGTTATTTTACTTATATAGATAAAAAAGACGCTCCTCATGAAATTAAATTAGCTTACTATGAGGCAAATGCTTTAAGTACGCAAATAGATGAAATGGTTCACTAGTACACTGTAGAGAACTAGTCATCTTAAAGTCTGCCGAGAAGCTGATGAATACTGCTTGCGTGAGAATGTATCTTTCTTAGATTAAACAATATATCTCCAATTTGAATTGCGATACCCGCTTCATAAGAAGACTTCGCATTCCCTCTCATCCAATCTAAATATCCCTTACGAAGGTCAATATATTTTTGTTCAAATTTCGTCACCTGTTTTCGATACTCTTCAATCTTCAAATCTTTTTGCTCTGTGACCTCTAAAAATACGAATTCATAGGTAGAAATCAGATAATCAAAGTCTTTTTCAAACTCAGAAAGAAAATCACCATCGATTTGTCCACCCAACGATAAAATCTCTTTTTTACATAAAACTATAGACTTACAAGCATCGGCAATAAACTCCAATTCATCTGCCATTTTTGATAGAGTTCGAATTTGTCGCCCCTGCAAAGGAGTCAAACTGACTTCCATCACCTTGTCTAAGAAGTCATAAATTTCATCCTGTACATTATCGGTGATTTTTTCGTATTTTAAAATTCTCTTCCCAGACTCTTCGTCTTCATCAACTATATAGGCCCTTGTTTGTTGCAACATGGTTTCTAGGGTCGCCGCCAATTTTTTAATCTCTTGATAAACCTGTTCAATGGCCAAAGACGGAGACATGTGAGAAGTGTTTCCAATAAATACTAACTGCTGCTTTTCTTTTTCTTCAGCGTCTCCCACTAAACGATTAACGATCTTTCCTACTGGAATAAATAATAGCGTACCCAAAGATACAGCGACCAAGTTATAGAACAAATGATTGATGGCCACATAAGATAATGGATTGAGTGAAGCGCTGTCTGAAAAAAAGAATTGGGTTTTAGAAATCAAAGTGAACGTTTCAGGAATAAAAAAAGAAAGTACAAAGGTAGTAATAACATGAACCATCCCATGAAATAAGGCTCCCTTTTTCGCTACAACATTAGCCTTCTGACTCAACCTCAAAACAGGTAAGGCTTTACCTAAGTTTATAGCTAAGACAAACACACTCGCCATCACAAAACTAATATTCTCAGAAGCCAACAAACTCATCGTAGCAACCAATAATGCCACCGTGGATCGAAAAAAAATAGATAATACAACGACTAGTAAAATTGAAATCCAAACAAACCCAAGGCCAGATAAATTAGGCAACACCCCAACCAAATGATCAGACAAATGAAACCCATTGATCACAGCATGATTCATCATAAAACGATGTCCAAGAAGCAACAATCCAGTAGCAAAAATAATTTTTCCCAAAGACCTCATTCTCGGCCACTGCGAATAAAACATCGGAAAAAATCCAATAGCCACCAAATACATATCTAAATTGCCATAATCCAGCGTAAACAAAAACAGCGTTAATACAGTTCCTAAATTTGATCCAAGCAGTAAAGATTTAAGTTGTCTTAAACGAACCAGTCCGGAGTTCGAAAAACTCAAAGCCATGGTCGCTGCACTCGTGCCTGACTGAATTGAAAAGGCAATTAAGCTCCCGAACAAAAAGGATACGAAATAACTACTTGATAAACCATTTACAAAATATCTGATTAACGGGTTTAAGAAGCTCTGGGTTCCCACTGAGAGTTTGTGCATTGAATAAACAATTAAACCCATTCCACATAAAAAACTCACAACATATATCATGTAGCTATCAATTAAAAAGTTCAAAAAATTCTCCTTATTTCTCGAAAACCTTAAGCCAAATATAAATCATAACGAATAGATTTCCCTAAAAAACTTTTATTGGGTTTTTTCATCAAAAAAGTAGCTTTTAATGGTCTCTTAACAACAACTCTTTTTGTAGCAACACTCAATGAAGCCTCCAAAATCCTAGAACTTTCTTCTTCCACATCAAATGTATTTTCTTTTAATAGTTCCTGAAGTATCTGCATCTCTTTCGGACTCTTACCTTTCTTCTTACGAGGAAACATAGGATCCAAATAAATAACTTCAGGGGCTTCCACCTCACCAAAGATATCAATAGCATCACCAAATCGTAAATTAAAATTTTCCATAAGATTTCTATAAGGTTTTTTTTCTAAAAACAAACTTCTTTCTCTGGAAATCATCTCAAATAGAGTAAAATTTCTTTCAATACTTGTAACCTTTAGGCCGGCGCTTAAAAAACAAATAGAATCCCCACAAAATCCAGCCGTAGCGTCAATAACAGATCGCACGCCTTTTTTAACCCCTATCGCCTTTAACAATGGCTGACTAAGCAAAGACCTGTCTCTACTAAACATTTCAAAAGTCTTAGAAAAATCCACAAAATAAGGATTCATATACTTTTTCAAAGAGGAATCAAAAATTTGCAAACCCAGACGTCCTTCTTGCTCAACAATTTTAACGCCCTCGGAGTCCATTAGGAAAAACTCTGACTCAACAAAGATAACACCAACAAAACAGAAACCACACTGTGATAAATAATTCCATTACTCCCCATATTGAAAACATACGTTGATAACGGAGAATTACTTCGTCTTAATTTTTTAATCACATATAGACTATATGCAAAAGACAAAGAGGATATTAACGATACATAGACCATGTCCACCCCCTGATAATACATAGAGAAAAAAATGACGACCGGAACTAGCAGAAGTTCTAACGCAACCAGTTTTTTAGACAAATCAAAACCTAATCTTTCCATTAACGTTTTTATTCCGGCCTTACTATCGATCATTATATTTTCCAATTTTCTAAATTGTAAGACTAATGCCGAGAGATACCCAAAACATATACCCAACTCAAATACTTCAATAAAAACATCCTGAGTAAAACAATAAGAAACACCTACGCTAATTAATGGACCCATGGCCAATAAAACGGCCAATTCTCCTAAACCTAAATTTTTCAAACCCATTTTACTATTGGCGTACCCAAAGATAGAAACCACGCCGAAAATCACCACAAATAAAAGAAGAGGAGGGTGAAATTTCAAAACACTATATCCTCCCAATGAGGCTAAAAAAAATAAAACGATCCCTATGATTTTTAATTTATAGGCAGGCCATATTCCCTTCTGAATAACCTGACTTCCACTTTTTTTATCTAATCGATCTACTCCATTCAAATGATCGAAATAGTCATTTAAAAAATAAATTGCTCCATGCGCACACAATAAAGATAAAAATAAAACAACAACATCTATTAGAGGTAAAAAAACACCTTTCCGTTGAAGAACCAGCAAAGTGGCAATCGGAGCAAAGAAAGTAAGACCTAACAACTCAGGTCGAAAAGCACGAATCAATCCAATAATTTTTTGTCGTACAGAAACCGAATCTTGATGATCAATCTTAAAGATAACCTTTTCCATTCCATTTCCGTATGTGATTTGAGATATGGGCTTAACTAAAGCCTGAGAAGAAAACTTTCCTAAGATATATTTATTATATTCCGCAGAACCCTTCATAGCAGAAACGTATTTACTTTGAGAAACGTGACCCTTCTCCGACACTTATTTTTTTCTCCAGTAAAGCAAGTTTGGAAGCCTTTCTAATTTCTTAAATAACTCTTCACTCAACACTTTGTCTTTCTCGTAAAGCTCTTTAAGAATAAATTGATAAATGTCTATAAGCTCGTCGTTAACCTGATCAAAAGAATTTAAGCGTTCACAAAAATACTCTTCACCAACAACCTCAAAGAGTCCTTTAATGGTTTGACAGTTTTTGAAGGCAGCTCTTTGATGAGCATCTAAATTTTCCATCAAATAGGAGCCAAAAGAATTAATATAACCAGACTTCAAATCTCCTAAAACAGCTTTCTTTTCGAAATTACGAACATCAAAATCTAACAAGTCATCACTTCTTTGAAAGAGTTGCCCAATAATTTCTCCCATCTTTTCTAAAGAGTGATGAACCCCTTCTTGATAATTCTCAGCTGCCAAAAATGGTGCCCTAAAACACCACTTAAACAAAGAGGAGGTCTTCAACCTATGGACCTGATCTAATTGTCCTAATTGAACACTAAAATCATTGACCAAAGAGTCCTGAATCCACTCACCCTCTAAAAGATCCGAAATCATTTCTGCCGTATACTGCAGTAACTTTAAATTCCCATAAGATGACAAATTCACCATCACTCTAGCCAGCAAATAATCGCCAGCAAGAACTGCGTATTCTGCGTTATACTTTAACCAAGCCGCAGGCTTGTTCCGTCTTAAGTGCGAACGATCAATTAAATCATCATGTAACAAAGAGGCATTGTGAATAAACTCAATAGTTTGACTCAACAAAAGAGTCTGCTTTTCATTTAACTTCAAATCCTCAGAAAACAGCTGAATCAATTGAGATCGAAATCCCTTTCCACCAGAAAATAAGTCATCATACAAAGAGTTTAATTTTGGCAGATAACGAGGAAAGTCCTTTTCGTTATAAACTTTAATGCTTTTCATATATTCTTCCCGAAAACTCAGAGAAACTAACAGAATGACTCTATATGTCAACCTCTTATCTCTGGCCAGTTAACACATGGCAAAATCCGGCGAACAAAGGGACATTTAATTTTAAGGATTGCTCTAGATTTATTCACCTCTCCATGTTCAAATAATAGAATAATCACGAGGGGTTAAAATGAGTGAATATGATTTAATGAAAGAGGAAAGAGCTTTTATACATGATGTTTCTTCTCCTCTCATGATCGCCATAGGAATGGTGGATTTCGCAGTCAACCTGTGTCAAAAAGAAGAGCAAGAAGACCCTGAAAAAGTAATTCAAAAACTAGAAAAAGCACAAAAGGCGCTCAAGCGCATTGGAGAGCTTTTAAAAGAAAGGCGAAAGACATTGATTGATAGAATGTCTGACGACGTATAGATATGAAAAATAATAGCTTTCAAGTTTTAATTGTAGATGACGAAGCAGATCTTTGCGAAATTCTTTCTAGCTCTCTCACAAATTTAGGGTTTGATTGCAAAACGGCACTTAACGGCGAAGAAGCCTTAGAACTCATCAAAAATCATGAATTTCATGCTTTATTAACTGATTATCATATGCCGAAAATATCTGGTATTGAGTTAATTTCTAAAGTTAAAAATGATTTCCCCAACATGTTTTGTGTCATCATGATGACAGATGCCAGTGAAGAAGAAATTAAATCCGTTCAATCCCATGGGGTAGATCGAATCATTAGCAAACCTTTTGATTTAGATGATATTGATAACTTATTTGACACCTTTCGAAACGAAAAGCTCAAGGCCTCTGCGATATGATCTTTCAGTCCGATCGTCTTATCACTTTTAGCGATTCAGATTTAGCGGGATTCATGTTCTTCGCAAAAGCTTTTGATCTAGCACACCAAACTCTTGAACAATTCATTTCTCAAAGTCCCATAGGATGGGAAAATTGGTTTAGAAACTCTGATTTTAAAGTTCCCCTCCGACATGCCGAAGCAGATTTTTACGCTCCCATTCTTCCTGGTCAAACATTAAACCTCCAACTTCATTTAAAAAAAATTGGAGATAGCAGCATACACTTTTCTACTCAGTTTTTTAATGAACAAACGCTTTGTTGTGATGTTATAACAGTTCATACCTTTGTGAGCCCTGATATGAAACAAAAAATGGCCGTTCCTCAATTTATTATAGACTCACTCTCTTGAAAATAAAGCAAAGACTCCTGCTAAAAAATAATGTTTCGTCTTTTTCCTAAAGAGGATTTAGGAATCTCTCTTACATGATATATCGCCGACAGCTTTTCTATCCCTTTCGCACATTTATTAAATTCACGAATAATCCGTTGAGCACATCGACTATTTTTAAAACCTGCAACCAAAATCAATTCATTTTGTTTTCGAGCATGCCTCACAGACGCAATATAAAACTCATTAAAATCAACATTTTGATCTTCAGCTATGTGATCTAGTCTTTGCTGAAGACCATCTAAATTGATCAATTCACCCAAGACTTTCACTGATCTGTCTGATCGATCCAATATTTGTACCCACTCCCCATAATCATCACTATGAATCTTGACGCGATCTTGGGTTTTGAACCAATTTTGTTTTGATATCTTCTCTAGATGCCACGCTCCTTCTAAATAAGTTAAACGATAACTCAACAGAGATTGATCTTGAATTTCTAGTCTAGCGGTTTCTTTATCCTCTTGATAATGTACTCCAGGAAGAAACCTTAAACGTGGACCATACTGCTCATCCCAGTCATTAGCCACTCTTACCGTGGCCATCTGAGATCCAGACTCAGTCATTCCGAAGGTACTGTATACTGGCCAACCTAATGTTTGTGCTTTTTCAAAGGTTTGAAAACTTAAACGCCCTCCTCCGATAAACAATACCTTCAATTTTGACGGCGCCCGAAATCCTCTAGATATTAAGTCGTAAAGCTGAGTGGGTACTAAGCTAGTTACCGTAATCGCGTGATTTGTGAGAAGTTGATAAAATTCCTCAGGGCTCCAAGGTTTCTCGCTCCCATCAACCCATTGAGCCCCTGCGATCTCTGCTCTTACCTTCGCTGCATATCCGCCGACGTGAAACAGAGGCAATACATTACCCACAGTATCGTTTGAGCTCAGACCTATCCATTGATTCACTCGTTTGGCAGAAAATAAAATAGAGTCCTTTTCAAGTCCAATAAATTTTGGCAACCCTGTACTTCCTGAAGTTGCAAACCAATAAGTTTCTGGATATCCCTGGAGTTTTTTCTTTAAAGACTCGATCTGAGAAGAATTAAAAAGTGTGAGTTGAGGATTAAAAAATAGAGCACTTGATTTTTCGTTGAGAGACACATCAAAATCATTAATTCTTAACATAGAAATGACTATAACTCTTTCCATGATATGTTTTTCAATTGATCATCAAACCCAATACCATTTTGTCCTGGAAAATGAACAATACCGTTTTTCACTTCAATTTCTTTAGAAAAATTATTTTCTTGGTACAGATTATGAGTAAGCATTCCACAGCTTAATAGATGACCAGGAAATTTCGCATTAAATTGTATCGCTTCACTCACGGCAGACGCGATCCCCACTGGATGGTCCATATACGACGTAAAAACAAAATCATAATCTAAAGGTTGTGCAATCTTTCCGCTCGTTCTCTTCAGCTGCTCCACAATCCAATAAGGATTTTCTACGGCAGGCTTAACTACAATCACATGCCTATTCGATACCGGCTGCTGAAAATCTCGGTTTTCTCTATCCAAAGCAAAAGTAATTTGAAATTTTTGAGAAACTCTATCCCAATCTTCTTGATCATAAGGAAAAGGATCTTCTATATAATCAAGATTAGGATAAAGCCATTCTTTAACTCCTCCAAACCATTCGATGAAATCATCACTAGAAATCAAACTATTAAAATCCAATCTAATTTTAAGAGCAGAAGAATACCCAATGTATGTATTAGATGTCCCTTTCTTCAAAAGGGTTACGAAAGCCTTCAACAAAGCCGTGTCCCCTTGGAGATCGCTTCCCATTTTAACTTTCATAATTTTAAACCCATCACGAACCACTCTTAAAGTTTGATTTGCACTCCAAGAAGACAATTCCGTGACAAGATAATTATTTGTTATTTCACCAACTTTATCTCCAATTAAACTCACTCGATCTTTACGAGCTTGCCCATCGATTTGAGCAAAATGAAGAGATCTTTTTAATACTTTACTAAGTGGAGCTTCGCCGGCCTTATACTTTTTTAATATAGCCAATTGATCTTCTATAGATTCATCCCCAAACTCTTCCCAGGGATGAACATCTGAAAACCCGATTACATCACTACCGAAATCTACTTTGATTAAAAAACCAGCTCTAAAATTTAAATCTTCAGATAAGCCATTTAGACTCACCACCGGATTAAGTGTGTACTTTGAATACCAAATTTTCATCCTATTAATATCCCCGCTGAAAATAGAATGCCAAAAGCAATATGACTAGCCGATGCCTTTGCCAAACAACTGTTATACAATGGACTCGGTTTCGTCGAGTAGACGAATCGCACAACATAAATCGCTAAAGGAAGACTTAATAAAGATAAAACAAGAGGACCGTAAAAACCCTTATAAAGCCAATAAAAGTTTAAAATATAGGCCACACTATATAAAAATAAAATTTCAAATTGTCCAAAAGAGGACCCAAATCGCACAACCAAAGTTTTTTTATTCGCCTTCCGATCCTGTTCAAAATCTCTCAGATTATTTACCGCCAGCAACACTGTGGCCAACAACCCCACTTGTAGACCCGCAACCGCAATACCCCAATGGAGGGTGCCCGTGTGCAAATAGTAAACCCCCATCACCGAAATCACTCCAAAGTAAAGAATGACAAATAAATCACCTAGTCCCAAATAAGCTAATGGGAAAGGTCCACCTGTATATCCATAAGCTAAAAAAATTGAGGTGGCACCAATCAGAATAAAAGGCCAACCTCCTTTAATGACTAGAGGGACTCCGCAAAGAAAAGCCATCACCAAAAAAAAGACAGCCATAAACAACACTTTCTTGTAAGTAAAATATCCCCCTTGAGTGACCCGCTTTGGTCCGATTCGCTCTTCAGTGTCTGCACCTTTTTTAAAATCAATGGCGTCATTAAAAAGGTTAGTGCCAATTTGAATAAAAAAAGAAGCCAATAAGGTAAGCACAAATACCTGATAATCCAATCTCGAGTGTTCGGCCCAGGCTAAAGAGGTCGCCACCAGGATTGGAACCACGGATGCTGTTAATGTTTTTACTCTAAAAGATAGAACCCAGGCCTTTATCTTTGAGTGCTTCTTCATGTCTCTTCCTATGGCAAGCGAGGAAATTTACTAAAATTAGGCTTACGTTTTTCGACGAAAGCATTTTTTCCTTCTTTGGCTTCTTCAGTCATATAGTAAAGCAAAGTAGCATTTCCGGCCAAATCCAAAAGCCCGACTTGACCATCACAATCCGCATTCATTGAAGCCTTCAAACATCTTAAAGCCAATGGAGAATGCTGTAGCATTTCACGACACCAAGATAAAGTTTCGTTTTCTAATTCATCATTAGGGACGACCTTATTAACCAGTCCCATTTGTAATGCTTCTTGAGCATCATATTGACGACAAAGATACCATATTTCTCTAGCTTTTTTTTGTCCTACGATTCTAGAAAGATAGCTGCTGCCCAAACCTCCATCAAAAGATCCAACTTTAGGACCGGTCTGCCCAAAACGAGCATTTTCTCCGGCGATCGTTAAGTCACAAACAACATGAAGTACATGGCCTCCACCGATTGCGTATCCGGCAACCATGGCAACCACAGGTTTAGGCATAGAACGAATTTGTTTTTGAACATCTAAAATATTTAGACGAGGGACGCCATCGTCTCCAATATAACCTGCATTACCTCTTACTTTTTGATCTCCACCAGCGCAAAAAGCCTCTCTTCCCTCACCTGTCAATATCACTACTCCAATTCGAGAATCATCTCTAAGGATATCAAACGCTTCTTTTAATTCATGTACCGTCTGAGGACGAAAGGCATTTCTTACTTCAGGTCTATTAATGGTGATCTTACCAATTCCATCCTCGGTCGCTTCAAGTTTTATATCAGTAAAATTTTTTATCGAATTCCAGGTTTGAGTCGCCATATCTCTTCCTTATCTTTAAGTTTTCGTTGAACTGTTTTGATGTATCTACTTCTACAATTAAGCTCAATAAATATACAGCGAACTCCAATAATAATACGATGCATTATTTGTTACGAAGATCTTCTAAAACAATCTTCGCAACGGCGTGAGGGTTATCCAAGAGTAGCCTATGTCCTACTCCTGGAATAAAAATAAAACTTTCATCCGACAGCTTTTTATAAAGAGGATAATATTTTCTGTCTTCCTCCCCCACAAGAACTCTAACCTTGGAGTCTTTTACAAAAGCCATAAGATTTAAATCATGTTTTGCTGGAGACCAGTTGTCTAAAGCCAAAGCCAGTTGCTTTTTATCAAATTCACTTTCTTTTCTGTCGTAATTTTGAGATCCCTTAAAAATATCCAAAGAATTCCATTCCCATAAAAATTCTGAAAAGTTTAGACTACTCAGTCGGCTTACCCATTCTTGATCCCAAAGAGTTCTCTGAGCTCGATTCTCTATGGGAAACACATTCACTGAGAGCAAATAAAGCCTATTTATAAACTGAGGATATCTCGAAAAAAACTCCAGTGCGAGACGCCCACCCATTGAGTAGCCCAAAATGTTTACAGAAGAAAACTCATCTTTTAACCTGGAGTAAAGTTGGTCTGAAAAGTCATTAAAATTCAAATGGGCTCCAAGACCTCTAGAATCATGCAATGAAGGAGCTTTTATAGAAAGATTCATCTCACGAGAAAGATCATCAAAGTCTGAAGGCAATCCCAAAAAACCATGTAATCCTACAAAATTCATTAGACAAAACTCTTTAGCTCATCCCAAACTTTTCTAGTTTGGTCGTTGTCCGGTCGAAGCTCAATAAACTGTCCACCTTTTAAATCAATGACTTGGTTCGTACGAACATAATCCAACTCATACATATCGGCGATGCCTTTAAAACTGAGTTCGTGACCAACTCGTAACCAATCTTGGGTCAATGGGCTTATTCCTCTATTCGAAAAGATTTTGTTAAATAATTCTCCACCCTCATTGTTAACAACAATTTGGCAAAACTGACTCTTCAGGTGCCTATTAAAACTCCGCAAAGGCCAAAACCCAGAAAGGTCATACAAACAGGTCAAATCTCCAAGTACAGAAACCAAAACTTCACTTTCACTAACCAAACCCATAGACTGAGAAACTTGTCCATCGATTCCATTTGTCCCTCTGCTACTATAAACCCCTGCCAAAGTATTCTCAGCTTTCAAGCAAAAATCCAATATTCGAATAGGAGAGCTGTTACTGACAAACAGATTCTCTGTCTTTATTAAGTGCAGTATTTGTGCAAACAGCGCTTGTTCAGAAAGTGGGTAGAGATCTAATACTTGATCCACCTTTTCTTTCCATTTCCTATTCTTAAAAAGAATTTCACTTATCTCTTGCTCCTTCCAAGAGCTTTCAGAAATACTCGAAAATTCATTTAAAGAATCCAACGTGAACGGTGAATCCTTTAGGTAACTCAATCCAGAAAACGAAACTCTAGAAAAATTCTTAACCCGAATTTTTCTGGCTTCTAGATCTCTCCACAGTCTAAGAGTTGGTACTCCCCCAATCCGAATGACTCCATCAAATAAGTCGATGTAATTTTCAATAAATCCCTCATAACTATAAATTCGGTGAGGATAATCCGCCAATTCATTGTGCAAGTTTGAGTGCGCCTCTACCAAAACAGGAAGAGGGTGCTTTTGCAAAAAATCTAGAACTACTGGTTTATCTTTTTGCTCTAACTGCGAAAGAATAACCAATGGTTTTTTCATCGGACGATCTTCTGAAAATCCATCAAAAGAATTCAAATCCTGATTAAAAGACTGAACGTTTGGCTCTTCTAAACACACATTTATATGTATAGGTCCACCCGGTACAAGAAAATTCAATTCTTCAAAATCGTCATTCACGAGATCATAAGACTTCATACAATGGCTATTAAATATATGCTGCTGATCTACCGTTTGAGGAGCCCCACTCCCCCTAAATTCAACTGGCCGATCCGCAGTAACTACTATTAACGGATAATTTAAAAAATAAGCTTCCATTACTGCCGGTAAAAGTTCTGCAACGGCAGATCCTGATGTTGTTATTACGGCGCTCGGATGACCCGTCTTTTTAATTCGACCTATAGAATAAAATGCAGCAGAGTTTTCGTTAAAAAAACTTTTTACATGAGCCTGATGCTCCTCACTCAGCGCTTGTAAAAGAGGAGTGTTTCTTGCCCCCGCGCAAACACAAAATTCTTTGACCCCATAATTTAAGAGTTTACCTATAATAAATTTGGCCTTTTCTTGATTATTCATAATCCTAACATCTGCTTTACTGAGTTTCTCTTAACCTCAAGCTCTTTCCATTCTTTTTTAATTTGGCTCTTTTCTACAATACCACACCCAGAGTACAGCTTTGTCTGACGTCCATCCCAATATAAATTTCTGATAGCTACAATACAGAACCCCTCCGACAAGTTCGATTGAAACCCAAACGGAGCTCCAAATATACCTCTTGCAGAATCAGACACTTCCGTCAAAAACCAATTTAAATTAGATTTCTTCGGAAATACACCCAAAGCAGGGGTCGGATGAAGTTGTGCAACGATCTGATCAAAACTAAACTCAGACTGTAGTATGCAGTTCACTTCTGTTTTCAAATGAGTCAAAGAGCCCACACATTGCTCTTCAGTTTTACCCCAAGTATTTTGACCCAGATCCATCAAAGCCTTATCCATTTCTTCGACAACCAGTCTATGTTCAAAAATCTCTTTTTCATCATTCAATAAAGAGGCCGAACAGTGAGACTCTTTTGTTCCAGCCAAAGCCATTGAAAATAAGTTCTTCCCATTTTTTCTAAATAAAACTTCTGGAGTTAAACCAAGAACCCCACCTTCATCATCCCAGTATCCATAGAGATAGTTTGAATCAGATGTTTTTAAAGCCCTCGTTATAAAATGACTAATTTCAAAAGAGGTCAGGCACCCCTCTGAAGACTCGTAGGTTACCGGAACAGCCTTGCTAATCTTACCCATTTGAATATGATCTTGAATTCTTATAAACTTATTTTCAAATTCAGAAAAAATTGCCGAAGACCATTGTCTTTTATTTTGGCCAGGCTGAATCGGAACTCTTTCCATAAATTCGCGCAATTCGTCTTTTGAAAGATAACTATAGTTTGAAAAGACTCTCCAAGGCCTAGATTCACTTAAATCGAAGTTCTGCTTGAAGAATCCCGCTCCTTGACATGATGCATTAGCGCTTAATTCACCCCAACCTAGGACAAAGAGATCCCGAGAAAGCGATAATATGGCTCCTTTTTTCAAAAAGCTGTCGATAGAAACAAAGTTTTTCATAGGGTCAGTTAGCAAAAATCTCTGTTTTTGCCAACATAATCCCCTCCAACAGGTGCATAGATTTTATAATGTAAATTGCCCTGTGCTTCAAAAAAGTGTATCAAGAACATGTGAAAACAAATACTCATATAGTTAAAGTCGGAAATATCGAAGTAGGCCGTGATTTCGTGGTTATGGCAGGTCCTTGTTCGCTAGAGTCAAAAGAGATCTTCGACGCCACAAGCGAGGCGGTTAAGAACTCTGGTGCTCAAGTTATTAGAGGTGGCATTTTTAAATTACGTACTAACGCCAAGAGCTTTCAAGGTATTGGTGCATCCGCTTTTGAATATGTTAACGAGGTAAAAACAAAATTTAACCTCCCCTTTGTCTCAGAAATTACAGACCCCAGACAGCTTGGCGACTTATATGACGTCGTAGATTGCTTTCAAGTTGGATCTCGTAATATGCATAATTATGAACTACTGAAAGAGCTCGGCAAAACCGACAAACCTATTCTCTTAAAAAGAGGATTTTCAGGCTTAATATCAGAATGGGTTGCTGCCGCAGAATATATTACTGAAGGTGGAAATGAAAATGTCATATTATGCGAAAGAGGCATCCGTAGTTTTGAATCTGCTACGCGAAACACCTTTGATATCAACGCCATTGCCTATATAAAAGCTAATTACAACTTTCCAATTTTAGCAGACCCTTCTCACGCTACTGGAATAAGAGAGCTCGTTGAACCCATGGCTTTAGCTGCCGCTGCGGCTGGAGCAGATGGAGTTTTGATTGAAGTTCATCCTGACCCAGATCACGCAAAAAGCGATGGCTTTCAGACATTAAACTTTCAGCAGTTTGATCAACTCATGAGAAAATTAGAAAAAGTCTTAAATTCACTCGATAGAAAGTTGGCCTCGCATGAGTAATATAGTTTCACAAAACTCGACTGGACCGAATCCCGACTATATTAAAAATTTATTTAACTCTATTTCAGCAAGCTATGATCGAACCAATACTTTTATAACTATGGGTCTCCATCAATCTTGGAGAAAAAAATTGATAGAGCTTAGTGATGCTCAACCCGGAGACAAAGTCTTAGACTGTGCCACAGGCACTGGTGATTTTGCTATTGCCTTCAAGCAGATTTTAGGGCCAAAAAGTTTAGTTATCGGAAGCGATTTTTGCGAAGGCATGCTTGATCAAGCAAAAATTAAGTCGAACCAACTTAAACTTGATGTTCAATTTGAACAAGCCGATGTCTTAAATTTACAATATGAGGATAATTCTTTTGATGTCGTAAGTATTGGTTATGGAATTAGAAATGTTGCTGATACCAAAAAAGGCATTCAAGAGATGGTTCGCGTTTTAAAACCAGGGGGAAGACTTCTCATTCTAGAAACCGGAAGCAATCAAAGCTCTCTACTAAAACCATTTATTTCTGTCTATTTTAAGCTCGTTGTCCCGATGATTGGAGCTCTTTCTAGCGGTAATAAAAAGGCCTATCAATACCTCAATCAATCCAGCCTAAAGTTTCCGTGCGGACTAGAGTTCATTGATTTAATGAACTCTACAGATCAGTTTTCTCACCTTGGGTTTAAAAAACTTCTAGGAGGAGCCAGCTTTATTTATAAAGGGATAAAAAGGTAACAGTTCCCTATTCACCTTGCAGGTAGTCAACATAAACTGGCTCACAAAAATGTTGTTAGATTGTACTCCTCCGACCTCTAACTATTTTTTTTAAAATGAAAATCTGTATTTCGGTCGGTACTTTCCAAAGTGTAACTTTGGAAAGTCCACAACGAGCCACCTAATTCATTAAAGAAACAAAACTTTTCGAGGCGTGAGGGGTAAGATAACAACATTTTTGTGCGCCAGTTTATAGTCAATACACTGACTACCTGCAAGGTGAATAGGGAACTGTTACCTTTCTAAATACTTTTTCCAAAATTCGCGCTGTTTTTCTCCTTGCATGAAAAACATCTTTTCCCCTGAAAAATATTGGCATCGGTACTGATCAGCCAATTCCATTCCTGGTGAACTTTGTGAATAATTCAAATCTATTACAAATTCAGGCTGCCAATTTTTTGGGGGCATAACAGATTCTCCCATTCTGTTTCTGCCCACTGCCCATAGTAGATATTTAGGGCTAGGAGCGTTCTCTCCCGCTCCTTCTCGAGCGGAGTAAAACTTTGCCTGAGGAATCGCTTCTTTCAAAATATTCAATGTTCCTCCGCCTCCCCATACGGCAATTTCACTATCTTTATCAACATTTTTCACTAACTCAGCTATTCCAAAAATATCAGTGTTTGTCCCTTTCCAAGAATCACCATAAACTATGGTGTTCGTCGACAGAAACTCATTGCTATCATCCACAAGTTGAAACATCTTTTTCTTTAACGGAGAAGTTACTGCCGCAGCTCTTAATCCAAGAGTCTTCAAACTGTCTAATACTTCTTTTGTTAGTTCGTCTTCATCCATTTGAATTCTATATACGGGCATATCATAATCGTTAAAAAACGGCTGTTGAAAAGTTGGCGTCCAAGACTCGCTCAATGGACTTCCCATAATAGCAGCAAAAAAAGTTGGGCCTTTAGACCCCTCTTCTTCTCCTCTTGGATAATTTATAATTTCTGTCAACAACGGCTGATCCATTGCTGAGCCATTTAAATCATCTTTAAAAAAACTCAAAAAATTATCGAAGCAAAAATGACTTCTATACCAACTCCATCTTCCATTTTTAGACATTGGCAAAAAGATTCTCTTTCTTTTATCCTTGGACCACCATTTATGACCAATCATCAGCTCTTTAAAATTATCAATAGGAATTGCTAACTTGAAAAATCGAGCATTTTGACTTTCAAGAATTTTTAGAGTTTTATCAATACTTCCCTCTATTTTTTCGTGACACGAAACTATATCTGGCTTTTTAATATCGCAAGATTTAACTTCTAAAGCCAAATCCACAATACTGTCTTTTAAATCAAAACTTTGTAAGTAAGATTTTTCTTTTCTAATGCTATATAAAATCTTCTTTTGCTCAATCTTTTCAACAGCTCTTTTAGCCATTTCTTGAGTTAAAACATCATCTCTTATTTCAAAAAAATTTATCCATTTATCGTATTGTTCAAGAATAAGCTCTAATCGCTTAATACTATTAGCTTGTATTGTATAAGAATAAGGTATGGTTCTCTCTATTAACCCTAAAAAGAATCTCTCTCCATCGTCGGCGTCGATTTTTCCTTCTCGCAAAACAATTTGCTCATCATAAACCTCACTATAATATACATCTCTAGCACTTTTTCTTTTAAAGTATTCTTCTAAATTTGTGATATTTTTCTCTAGTCTAGGACGGTTTAAAAAAACTCGCCCCATTTCATCTGAGGCTCTTCTTACCCAAATCACGTTTACATCTGAATCAAAATGATCATTAAACCCAGCGCCAACAGATATAAAAGTCTTTTGCTTTCTAGATCTAGATAGTTCGAGCAATCTTTCAAACTGTGTACGCTCTAATTTTCTGAAGTAATCTTCTCCTTTTTCTAAAAAAATCTTTGTGATTGATCCTTCAGAGTTTTCAATTTCTTCATCTAAATCATAAACATGAACATTCTGAATTTGTTCATCATAGTATTTTTTGATGCGCTTTAAAAAACTAGATTTACCAACACCACGATGACCTATTAAAACATTAATTAATTTCTGACTAGACATTCAATATATCCCAAAAATCCGGAAAGCTCTTGTTTACAATCTGCCGATTTTTAATGTTAACAGGAATTTCTTTCTTAAGCAAAATCGCAGCAGCCATAGCTAGTCTAGGATCGCCTTCACAATCAAAGTCAAACTCATGACTAAAGTTTGATACTGGACTTAATATTTTTAACCTATCAGTTTCTCTTTCTATTCTTGCTCCCGACCGCTGAAGCAACTCTTCTATTTTTTGAAC
>JAGRAA010000032.1:25294-33762 GCA_020435185.1 Bdellovibrionales bacterium
GGAAAAAGGTCTATGCATTCAGCCAAATCTACAACCGTCCCTTTAAGTTTCTGCGTCGGATGAATCGCTAAAAAATGATCTGTAAGATCAAAGTTTGCTCCCATCTCTTCCAAAATTTCCAAAAAAATACTTTCTGGTTGAATGCTTTTTAGTGGAAATGAAATAATTTTAATAGGATCACTGACTAACGCCGTACACGCTAATGCAAAAGCTAAACTAAGGTCAGTCTCTAGAGGATAGCTTGAAATTTGAGGTTTTTGATTTGCCGGAACAACGATTTCAATTTTCTTTCCTCCTGACTCTTTTAACACCTGTTGGTAACGAAAGCCAAAACCTAAAGTCTTCAAAAGCTCCAAAGTCATTTTCAATTTCGCAAAGCCAGGAGACTTTCTCTCTATATTCAAACTCAAAAACAGTTTGTGTGAATATCCCCAGCTACTCAACAAAAAAGCTGATGCCATAATATCAGATTTATTAAAAGGAAGATGTATAGCATCTCCTTGAACTTTCCATCCCGACGAGTAGATTTTTAAAGTATTGCCTTCTATTTCGATATCGCAGCCAAGCTGACTAAGAAGTCTTAGCAAATCATCTTTCACATAATCCAATAGGTCAGCATTTCCTACAAAAGTGTATTCACCAGGCTCTCTAGAACTACGAATAGCAGAGAAACACAATACCTCTTCCGAATCTCCGAAGTCGATCCATCCTCCTGTACCGAAAGCTTCCAATGCCGAAGTCATTAATCTGTTGGATTCACTCTTACAATGGCCCACAATCTCAATATCATTAAAAAAGCTTTTAGCCACTAACGCCCTAAAATATAGAGCATCAGAATCTTGTAGCTTTCCAACAAAGCTCACCTTACAAGACCTTGTTTTTTAGCTTCTATAAGTACACTTTTAAAAGTTACCTTTTCGACGACGACAGACTGACGTTCTGTCATGAAAATAAACAACAAACTCTTGTCTGTGATCTTTTTCTTATCTTGCTTTAAGACTCGTAAAAAATTATTTTCTGATAAAGGTCTTTTTATCTCTGATCTTTTCAATTGTAATTTTTCATTTAAAAAATCATCTATCTTTCTATGCTGATTTGCAGAAATATAGCCTTTTCTTAAACTCCAATTTAAAGTAAAAAACAGGCCATCCGTAACCGCTTGCCCATGACTTAATTTGTATTGAGTCTCCAGAACATGCCCCACCGTATGTCCTAAATTCAAAATCTGCCGAATGTTTTTAGATTCATAGGGATCTCTTTTAACGACCTTGTATTTCGCCCTTATGATCGCATCACTATTTTTTAAAATATAATTCGGAGTAATTATTTTGGCCGAATTTAATATTTTAAAAACCGAAGAATCAAACAAAGCAGTTTTCGCAACCTCAGCTAACCCCTCATAAAATAATTTTTCAGGAGCCTGTTGTAATATTCTCTTTACAACATAAACCGCACTTGCAAACTTAAAAGTTCCGATTTGATTTTTATAGGCACCACAATTTAAACCTGTTTTTCCACCATGTGCAGAATCCACCAAAGAAAGCCAAGTTGTGGGAAGTTGAATCAGGCCCGTTCCTCGCTTATAAACACTTGCAATAAAACCAGTAAAATCTCCAACACTCCCGCCACCAACAGCCACAAAACTGTTTATTCGAGAGCCTCCTTCAGCGATTCGTAAAATATTGTGAATATGATCAGAAAAGAGATCGAGATTTTTTAACTTTTCTCCAGCTTCTACAGCGTACTTAAATCGAAATCTACTCACCCAATTTTTAAAAATTTTATCTTCTAGAAGCTTTTTATCATAGATAACAAAATGGTCATTGTAGTTTAATTTCGGCTCATTTTGCGCAACAACTATTTTTGGAACAAGGATTTTCATCGAGACCTCTCAATTCATTTTAGGGTCAAAAGAGTCCCTTAAACCATCCCCCAATATATTAAAGGCAAGAACTACAACTAGTATACATAAACCTGGCAATGTCACCAACCAAGGTGCCGTTTCAATATAAGCTCTTGAATCAGCCAGCATTGCTCCCCATTCGGGAGTAGGAGCTTGGGCTCCTAGACCTAAAAACCCCAAGGCCGCGACATTTAGAATGCCATCACTAAATCCCAAAGTTGCTTGAACTATGAGTGGAGCCATACAATTTGGGAGTATATGTACAAAGATTTGCCTTATATGACTGGCACCATAACTCTCGCTAGCATTAACATAAAGCTTCTCTTTTTCAGCCATAACAGAAGCTCTCACAATCCTTACAAATCCAGGGAGGGCCACAACGCTCACGGCAATAACTCCGTTTATTAAACTCGGGCCAAGAATAGAAACCACAACTATTGCCAACAAAATACTGGGTAAAGACATCAGAATATCCACAAACCGCATAATAAGCGAATCAACCCATCCTCCAATATAGCCGGCCATGAGTCCTAAAAATAAACCCATAGAGAGAGCTAATACCACAACAACAAACCCCACACCCAAAGAAACTCTCGCACCATAAATCAAACGAGATAAAAGGTCTCTCCCGATATCATCTGTACCCAATAAAAAATCAGATATCATTCCAGCAGACCAAAATGGAGGGAGTTTATACATTTGCTCATGCACCAAATCTGGTCTGTACGGTGCTATTATTGGCGCTATTAAAGCAATAAAAACCACAATCGCAAGCAGCCCCAAAGAAACTACCGCGCCTTTATTTTTTAAAAACTTTCTGAGTATTTTTTTATTGTTACTCAATGTTTGGCCCTCATCATTGGATTAACCCATAAATACAAAATATCTACAATTAAATTGACTGCTATTATAATGATTGAAATTAACAAAACGCCCCCCTGAATAACTGGATAATCTCTAGACGTGACACTCGCCACGATCCACTTTCCAATCCCAGGCCATGAAAATATGGTTTCAGTTAGAATCGCTCCCGTTAGAATTGAGCCAAACATTAAACCTATAATTGTGATGATCGGTATTAATGCATTCTTCAAAGCATGTCCTAAAACTACCGTCTTAAAACCCAACCCTTTCGCTTTTGCTGTTCTAATATAATCTTCCCCTAGAACCTCTAACAAACTCGATCTCGTCATTCTAGCAATAGCTGCCAATGGTACTGTACCAAGTGCTATAGAAGGCAACAGCAAATGAAGAAAAGCATCTTTTAAACCAGAAAAACCCTCTGATAAAAATCCATCAATAAGCATAAATCCAGTATAGTCTTGAATATCTAAATAGGGACTGATTCTTCCGGAAACCGGAGTGATACCAAGCTGAATGGAAAAAAATAAAATTAAAATTAACCCCCACCAAAAAATAGGCATTGAGTAGCCGACGAGTGATCCACTCATCAAAAAGTAATCCCAAAATTTTCTTCTCTTAACAGCGGCTAATACACCCAACGGCAGCCCTAAAACTACGGCAAAAATCATCCCCATTAAACCCAACTCAAAGGTCGCAGGAAACCTTTGAGCAAATTCATCTAAAACAGATTTTTTAGATAAGATCGATTGTCCAAGATCTCCTCTTAGAGCGTTACCCATGAAGCTAAAATATTGCTGAACAAGAGGCTTGTTTAAACCTAAATTTGCTTGCATCTCAGCATAAACTTTTGGGTCAGCTCCCCGTTCTCCTAATAACAAGAGGACAGGGTCCCCAGGTACAAGCCGGATCAATATAAAAGCCAAGAGACTTACCCCAAACAATGTAGGAATTGAAGAGATAAGTCTTTTTTTAATAATTTGAATCATTCTTTTATTTTAACTCCATAAAAGGCGTCAGTTCCAAACGGGCTAATTTTATATCCCGCAACATTGTCTCTCATTGCTCGAAAAGTTTTGGCATGAGCTAAGGTCACCCAAGGAGCATATTCTTTGAAAACCTCTTGTGCCTGCATATAGTACTGAATTCTTTTTTGCTTATCAGAAGTTTCTTTTGCCTCATCAATTAACTTATCGAAGCTCTTATTACACCATCTTGATCGATTGGATCCGGCTTTTGTTCCAGAACAACTTAAAAGTACATTCAAAAAATTATCAGGATCACCATTATCACCAGTCCACCCTAACTGAAGAAGTTCATGTTCACCATTTTTAGATTTTTCTAAATACGTTGGCCAATCATAAGTTACCAATTTTACCTTAATACCGACTTTGGCCAAATCCGCTTGAATCAGCTCACCCATCTTCTTCCCATTTGGATTATAGGGACGAGAGACTGGCAGAGTCCAAAGCTCAAAGCTTAAATTCTTCTGTCCAGACTGTGCCAATAGCTCCTTGGCTTTTTCTGGATTATAATCATAATCTTTCACTTCATCATTATAAGACCACATCGTCGGAGGAATAGGGTTTTTAGCAACTTCTGCGCTTCCCAAATATATCGCTTTAATATAAGAACTTTTGTTTAACGCATAATTAATCGCCTGCCTAACCAGCTTGTTTTTTAACTTAGGATTTTCAACATTCATTGCCAAATAACCTACATTTAATCCTGGGGCTTCTACCACCTTGATAGACTTATCTTGTTTCATTAAATCTATGTCCACTGGGTTAGGATGAGAAACAAACTGACACTCGCCAGCCTTCAACTTTTGAAAGCGCACACTCGCATCTGGAGTTATTGCAAATACTAATTTTTTAATATCTGCCGCGCCCTTAAAGTATTCAGGGTTAGCCGCGTATCTAATTGTAGAATCTTTAATATATTTTTGATAAATAAACGGACCGGTTCCTATCGGCTGAGTATCTAAAAGCTCTGGAGTCTTTGCGGCCAATAGTTTATCCGCATACTCTTTAGAAAGAATAGACATAAAGCCCATAGCTAAATTTGCTAAAAATGGAGCCTCCCTCTTAGAAAGAGTAAATTTCACTGTGTAGTCATCTAACTTCTCTACTTTTTTAATTAAATTTCCCATGTCCATTGAATTAAAATATTCGTAAGATCCACCATTCACCATATGGTAGGGATTCTTTTTATCAAGTTGTCGATTTACTGAAAACAAAACATCTTCTGCGTTAAACTCTCTCGTTGGCTTAAAATAATCTGTAGTATGAAACTTCACTCCTTTTCTAAGAGTAAAAGTGTATTCCAATCCATCTTTTGAGATCTCCCAAGCTTGAGCCAACTCAGGAATAACATTTGTAGTCCCTCTTTCAAAATTGACTAATTTATCGTAGATAGTTTCTGTCGTCGCATTAAATGAAGCTCCGTCAGTAACCAACTGTGGATTAAATATCGTTGGACTGCCTTCTGAACAATATACAAAGGTATCAGCCTTCTTCGACGTGACACTTTTGCAAGAAGCCAACAAAAAGATAGCCGCTGCTAAAATCGTTAATTTTTTCATTCTAGTCCCCTCCACTAGTTTATTTAATTTTTAATCTCAGGTAATTCCCAACAAATGGGCTCAATCCCCTTGGATAACAAGTAACCATTAATTTTTGAAAACGGAGCACTCCCCAAAAAACCTCTATGTGCAGAAAGAGGAGAGGGGTGAGCTGAACGAATCACTAAATTATGAGTCTCATCAATGTGAGCTCCTTTTTTTTGAGCATAGCTCCCCCAGAGCACATAAACTAAATTTTTCTTTTGTTCATTTAATGCCCTAATCGCCGCATCCGTGAATTGCTCCCACCCTTTGTTTTGATGTGATCCTGCTTTACCAGCCTCTACGCTTAACGTGGCGTTGAGGAGCAAAACTCCTTGATTTGTCCAATCCTGCAAATAACCATGCCGAGGAGGATTAACCCCTAAATCGCTCTTTAGCTCTTTATATATGTTTACTAAGGACGGAGGAATCTTAACTCCAGGTTTCACTGAAAAACAAAGGCCATGGGCTTGCCCAGGACCATGATAAGGATCTTGCCCTAAAATAACAACCTTCACTTTATCAAAAGGGGTAGAGTCAAACGCAGAAAAAAAATCTTTGGCTTGAGGATAAATAATTTTTTTTTGTTCGTATTGAGTTTTTAGAAAAGATTTAAGTTCTCGCATATAGGGTTTATCAAATTCTGATCGTAGTGCCCTTTTCCATCCCTCTTCTAATTTAATAGCATTGCTTTCACAAACCATTTTGTCTATGAGTGGTGAGGAATTCTTTTTATTTGTATCGACTTGCTTCACTTCTAACAATTTTAAAACCCCAAAAAAATCAATTTAAAACTATACCCTTCTATAGACTAAAGTAGTACATTTTTACCTAGATCATAGTCATAGGCCTCTGCGTAAAATTTATCTGCTTGATTTAACTGAATTTTTCTAAATTATAAAGTCAAACTTTCATTATACTTACACTTGACTTACACTTTCTTTACACCTATAGTGGATACACATAGGCCAACGGCATCGATTGAAAATAAAGCTTAAAATGAAGCTAATGATATAGCCAAAAAATAAAAGAACAAAAATAAGGACTGTAAATGCAAAAGAATATTCCTTTACCTCTTACTCCTAAAGAAAAAAATGTGCTCGATTTCATCGAATCTTATTTTATAAAACATACTGTTTCCCCTACTTTTTCTGAAATCAAAGACCATTTTGGATTTGCTTCATTCAATTCTGTACAAAGATACTTAAAGCAACTTCAGAAGAAAAAATATATTTTTATCCCTGGTGGAAATCAAAAAAGAGCTCTTCAGCTTTTGCACCCCTCTGATACTATTGTTACTTCTTTTCAAAAAAATAAAGACAAACCTTCTACTCAGTTTGAAGACTCCTATGAAAATCTATCTCTTATGATTCCCTTACTCGGGAAGGTCGCCGCGGGACAGCCTTTAGAATCGAAAGCTTATAATGAAAATGTAGAGGTCCCAAGAAGTTTAGTCAGAAAGCCCTCTAGTAGTTTTGCCTTAAAAGTTCATGGACAATCAATGATTGAAGAAGGAATTTTAGATGGAGACACCATTCTTGTACAAAAACAAGCTCATGCGTCTAATGGTGAAATTATTGTGGCCACAGTTGACAACGAGGCCACTGTAAAAAGATTTTATCTACATTCTAAAAGTAGTCACTCTAAGGATTTTCCCATGATTGAGCTTCGCCCAGCAAATTCAACAATGGATTCTCTGTGGTATCCAGTAAACAAAGTAAAAATCGAAGGAATCGTCGTGGGCTTGATAAGAAAATTTTAAACTTTAAAAACTCCGCATTAACTTTTTTGTTTTCACAGTAAGATGTCAATACAGCTAATGGATTTATTTATCCAAAATTAGAGCAATAAACTGATCTTACCCGTGAAAGCAAGTTGTTACACCACAAGGAGTTCTTTAACCTGTGAGCAAAATTCATGGAGGATTAAATGCTGCAACCACCTTTTAAAATATTATCTAATAATGAACTTTCTGAATTTTTAGAAAACAAAAGCTATTTGACGGCCAATGCTTCACCGGAGTCTCATTTCTCTCACAATCCATCTTATAACTATTCTTATAATATTGAATTTATAGATCTTCATTACCCGGTTTTACTTTTGCCTTACCTTCGTAGTCCTATTCTTAAAAAACTATCATCCAAACTCAATGACGATCAAAAAGGTAAGATCTCCATCCAAAAAATCTCTCTTAATTTCTATAGCTCTAGAAACCACAGGTCTCATTATTTTTGCTGGCAACCCACATTGTTTACCAGCAAAGAAAAGTTCATTAAATGTTTAGATAGATTCTTAATTCAATCTCAAAATTATAAGGTCATTGAAAGAATTGAAATCGAAATTTTTTTTAACCATTAAAATCTCTCACCATGAGAGAATTAGTATATTTTATTGAATGATTTTATTGAATGATTTTATTGAATGATGTTATCAAGATCTTGAAGCTTTAAAAGAGGGTCTTTTTCTTCGGGTTTAATTAATCCACCCTCTTGAAGCTCTCGAGCTTTTTTAATAATTAACAACTGAGCTGCTTCAATTTCTCCAGAGGACGGAGTCATTTCAGAGATATCTTCTTGTAAAACCGATTTTTTACCTGAAGATAAAAAAGTAGTCATCCTCTCAAACAAACTCTGTTTTTGCTCACTCTCATAACCACAGATACTCTTAACCCAAGAGTCTGATGGGAGTTGCCCAAGAACTTTGTCTATCATTTCAGGCTCCCATGTAATAAATTTTTCAAAGGTCAATAGCCGCTCTTCTAGAAAATCAGCCCACACTTCGCTTTCTTTCGCCACAATGTCCAACAATTTGTCTCTTTTGGCTTTATCTGAGTTCTCTAATAAATAAAGTAATTGTTTTGGACCGCCTCGTTTCTTATAACGCGCTAATGTAGACACCTCTCCCCCAAATCTTTCTTTTTTGTGATTTTTTTATTATAGGTTGCAGATGGTTTGGTGGTCAAACTTCAGTATCAAAGGTAGACATCTCAATAGATTTTTATTAAATCTAGACCATGAGTTTACATAAATTTAACTATACCAAAATGTCCGCCACCGGAAATGATTTTTTATTTCTCAATCTGCTCGATTTGAATACGTC
>JAGRAA010000032.1:33840-42386 GCA_020435185.1 Bdellovibrionales bacterium
TGGGAGCCGACGGCTTAGTCTTTGTAGAGAAAGACCCTTCTGAAAAATGTGACTTAAAATGGGATTTTTATAACTCCGATGGCTCCACCGCTGAAATGTGTGGAAACGCCGCTAGATGCATGGCTCGATATGCGCCTTTTAAAAATTTGGCTCCTAACAAGTTCAGCTTTCTCACCGCTGCAGGACCTATTTTAGCAGAGTCTCACCAAGAGACCGCATCAGTTACCATGACTCCCCCCTCTGAATTTAAAGATCAAACCTTCATGGAATACCGACAGTACTACAGCCAACAAATTGAATCTGGAGAAGAAGGTCTTTACTACTTTCAAGTAGACACTGGAGTTCCTCATGTCGTGATTAATGTACAATTTTTAGTTCAAGATCAACAGACTAAAGAAGTCGCTGAGTTTTTTCAAGACCATCAGTTGTTTCAACCTCAATCTACCAACGTCACTTTTTACTCAATTTTATATCCAGATGAAATTCATTCAATGACTTTTGAACGAGGAGTAAGAGACTTTACCTTATCCTGTGGAACTGGAGCGGTCGCCTCGGCCTATATCCATTATTTATCCACACAAAAGAATAAAATTCGTGTTAACGTTCCAGGAGGAACTCTTTATGTAGATTTTTCCAACGTTAATCAGCCTATACTCTCGGGACCAGCAACATTTGTTGCAGAAATGACCACCTATAATGAGGACTAACGTTAAATGAAGACGCAAAAAATAGAATTTCTTGTCATTGATAAAATCAAACAAGCAAATGATGCATATACTTTTGTTTTAAAACCAACAAACAATCTCCCATTCCCTTATCACTCTGGCCAATTTATCACTCTTTTTTTAGATATAGAAGGGCATGGAGAGATTCAACGAAGCTATAGCTTTTCGAGCTCACCTCTTACAGATCAATACCCTCATATCACCGTAAAAAAAATAGATGGCGGAATAGTCTCCACACATTTAGCTCAAAATATTCAGATCGGTGGCCTATTAGTAGGATCTCAGCCTCTTGGTAAATTTTTTGATCCTTATTCTCATATCGAAGAAAATTGCACCTATTTTATGTTTAGTGCTGGAAGTGGAGTAACACCCATTTACTCTATTGCTCAAACAATTTTAGAGGCTTCTCAAAGCAATATTTATTTTATATATTCTAATAAAAACTCTGATTCCATTATCTTTTTTAATGAATTAGAGCTCTTAGAAAAAAAATACCCAAATAGATTCTTTGTTAAACACCATCTTTCTGACAATTCACAGTTAAATTTTTTGGATCGATTAGAATCACAAGACATCCATGACTATTTGACGTCATCATCCAAAGGTCCCTTACGGGTTTATATTTGTGGCCCAAAAAAATATTCAGATGTAATTATTAACGAAACTAAATCTATAAATATACCAAAAGAGAAAATTCATACAGAAAGTTACACAGCAATAGTTCATGAAAACCTTTCTTCTGAGTTTGTCATTCATATTGGTGATGATAGACCAGCTATACCTGAAGAAGTTTTAATAAAAGCAAAAATAGATGGAGAGCTTATTGAAATAAAATGCAGTGGCGAAGATACCCTATTAGACGCTCTTCTAAACGAAGGTCACTCCCCGCCTTTTTCTTGTATGGCTGGGGGATGTATGGCCTGCATGGCTTATGTCAAAAAAGGCGAAGCTTGGCAGGAAGAAATAAATATTCTTACCGAAAAAGGTGTTGAAAACGGTCAAGTTTTAACTTGCCAAGCCTTTCCCACAACGCATGAAATAGAGATTGAATATGAAGAGTAAAATTTTAAACGGACTCGAAACCCTACACCTAGATCAAAGCGCAAATAAGGCTGTCATCTTATTGCATGGATATGGCGCCAATATGCACGATTTATTTCCACTGCACAGTTATCTACAACCGAGTAATATAAAAATCGACTGGTTTTTTCCCGATGCTCCTCTAGAAATACCGCTCAGCCCCTTTTATTCAGGAAAGGCCTGGTTTCCTATAGAGGTGGGACGTTTTCAAAATGCACTTGTTGATAAAAACTACAACTCTCTGATGAATCATGTTCCTGATGGACTAGATACGGCGAGAACCCTTCTGCACAATTTCATGCAGCCTCTTCTTGAAAAATATAATCAAGTTATTTTAGGAGGATTTAGTCAAGGTTCTATGCTTGCTCTTGATTATATGTATTATTACAATGCCCCCATCAAAGCTCTTTCCCTACTCTCCACTAGCTTTATTAATAAAACAAAATGGCAGTCCTCAAGTTTTGTTAAAATGTCCATCTTTCAAAGCCATGGCCTACAAGATGAAGTGCTTCCTTTTGAGATAGCAGAAAAAATACATGATCATCTTACTCATCAAAATCATAAAGTAGATTTTTTCCCGTTTAGAGGAGGTCATGAAATCCCTCTTCCTATTATCGAAAAATTAAAGACTTTTATAAGTCTTCAACTCCAATGAAACTGAGGTATCTATGAAGAAAGTCATGTTTGTTTGCACTGGAAACATTTGTCGTTCACCAGCTGCGGAGGCTATTTTCAAAAAAATCATTAAAGAAAATAGCTTAGAAAATCAATTTGATATTCAATCTTCTGGAACGTCCGCTTATCATATTGGGGAGCTAGCAGACGGTCGTATGCGAGACCATGGAAAACAAAGAGGCTATGACCTTACTAGCATTTCTCAACAATTTGATTCAAAGAAAGACTGGGAAAACTTCGATTACATCATCACCATGGACGAAAGCAACTATCGATCTCTTCGCTCTTTGGACAAAGATCAAAAATACACTCGTAAACTCTCAAAAATGACTTCCTATTGTATCGTTCATGATGTCTTAGAAGTTCCTGATCCTTATTATGGAGGAGCTGAAGGGTTTGAACTCACTTACGATATTTTAGAAGACGCCTGCAATGGCCTCTTCGAAAAACTTAAAAGGTAACAGTTCCCTTTTCACTTTGCATGGCACAATAAAAGGCGACACACTTTGGTGTCCATATTGCGTTACTATTATGACACGATATGGACACCAAAGTGTGTCCGTACCTTTTGCATCTCTTTAAACCATAGAAACAACAGTAAAAAGAACGAAAACAAAAACCATCATCATCATTAGGCTGGTCTGTTTTTCAATACAGTTTTCTAAATTATTCACAGATTCATTTTCTAGATAAAATTTCACAGAATTTCTATACCGAATTAAAGGAACCATAGATAAAGATATTAAAGTCGTCCAAAATATCGCCGGACCAATCCCTGCCTGTCCTTTTAAAATATTGATATAGAGTAGATATACTCCCCACCCTACAAGCAATACCATGAGAACATGAATCCACCTCAGTGTAAGTTTTAAATGACCATAAACTCTCTTGTCAGAAAATCTTTTTATGACTCGACGATCACCCCTGACCTTTCTTTGATCTTCAGGGTTTGCCTCTCCATAATCGGGTGGATCTTCACTATCTATTTCATTTATTGCCTGATCAGAAACGAGATCTTTTTTTTGATCCTCACTCATTAATCCCCCAAATAAAAAATTCGTATAGACCATTTTAAATTTATTCATCTTTAAAACATATAGATTAACCAAATACTGGACAAAAGTTATAGAAGAAATAAACATAAAACTAAACAATTCAAACCAACTCTACATATAAACCCTTAGTTATATGGTATACTTTTAAAATTAACTCATTTTAAAAAGGCGTATTATGAAGTTAGTCCTAATTATAATATCTATATTATTTTCTAGATCAATTTATGGCCTAGAATGTGGTGAAAATGGAACCATAGAAGAACGCATCATAGAATGTAATCTTAGCTGTGATTATAATAGCAAAGGTCATAACTACAGCTGGAGCCTTGTAACGAAAACAAAACGCGGCTCTTATGAAATATGGAAAGATAACCAAAGTGGACTCTTGTGGTCGCAAAAAGCTCCTTTCTGGAGCGATTTGCCTGGCGCTATCAATGATTGCGAAAAAAACTTTCGTCAAGATTACAAAGCAGGAATTCTCTTTTGGCACCTGCCCAATCAACGAGACTTTGAAAACGCAATCCATAATGGCTTGTTAGCATGTACCCCTCAACCCTACGAAGCCTATTGGGTTGACACATCCTCTCCTCCTGGAAGTTCTGGGGTTATCTATAATGGAATCGTAAAGGAGTTTTCTAGAGTGCCGTCTAATTTTTCATATGATTATCGATGCGTACACTAAAAGTCCAAGAGACAAATTCATAGAAATCAATTTTTTAAGACTTTTTCGTCACTCTTCAATTGTGATTTTATTATCATTAAAGAACGCTTAAACTCGTTTTCTCTTTGAGAATCAAATTTATCTCCATAAATTTTCTGAATATAAAGATCCAAAAAAATATGAATTTCACCATAGATTTCTTCAGGAAACGTCTTGTGACATCTTCTTAAAAAATCATACGGTCCTTCACTTAAAGATTTATTTAAACCCTTTGCAGCCAACAGTTTTTGCAACTCAATATAGTATTTTTGAGTACTCGAGAGCTTTGGTTTTTTTCTGTTTTGTGTATACCTCAGATACAAAATAAAAAATAGAGTAATAAAAAAGCTTATTAAACCTAAATGCCTAACCTCTATTCTATTTATCCCTAAATAAGACAAAATTTCTTTTTGTTTTTCCAAGTCATAAGTTAACAAAAACTGTTGCCACCTTAGGGAAGCTAAATCCATAGCCAATTTAATTTTTAATAATAAATTTTCATTCACCGAAGACTCATACAGCCTCTGCAATTCATTATCAGAATAATTAAAATCTGATCCCTCCGAAGCTAACTGATGATAAACCTGTCCGCCCAAACTAATTCGAGCTGGGGCGACAAATGCCGTTGGATCGACTCTGATCCAACTACGTATAGATTTGTCCCAAATTTCTGTCCAAGCGTGAGCATCTTTTTCTTGTACTATTAAATAATCGCTTAAACTATTTTTTCTTCCACCTTGAAAGCCTACAACTACTCGAGAAGGAATTCCTCCGACTCTCATTATATAGGCAAACAAAGCGGCGAAGTGTTCACAAAACCCTATTTTTTTATTAAAGAAGAAGTCTTCCATGGAAGAGGTTTTCATAACCCCAGGGCTTAACGAATATTTAAAATTTTTTGAGAAAAAGTTTAAAACACTATCTACGAACTCTTTCTCATTCTTGGACTGTTTTTTTAATGCTTTTACCCACTCCTCTATTTTGTCCGAACCATCATCCGTCTGTAAATAATCATAATTTGCAGAGATCTTATCAGAACCCTCTTGTAAAACAGATTTACCCGTATAAAAAAGATTTTGCCCATTATTACTTTTGATTGAAAAGACCGAATGACTCCTATTTTTATAGGTTTGTCTATTTTTAATAGGGTCACTAAATTGAACACTTTTAGGGGTGTCTAATAAGAATAGCCATTTTCCAAAATAGGGCGCCAAGAGAATCTCATACTCTATTAGATATTTACTTTTACTTTGAAAAGATAAACCCGCCGAAGAAAGTTTTTCTTTCTTTCTCTTATCAACACTCCATTTGAACCCTTTGGAAATAGTTAGCACTTCACCTCGCCAATACAAATCTCTAGTCTTTGGCTGATTTTCCTTCCAGATGACTCTAAATGCCGTTCGTTCAGAACTCGCTAGTTGAGCAATATCACCTGGAGTAATTTCATCGCTGAAGCCAATTTGTCCCACCGATTCATTATTTAAGCTAAAGAATCCCACCGAGAATCTCGGGAAAACTACAAATAATAAGAATAATAATGGAGCTGATTGTAGTAACACTTTCAGTGTTAATCTCAAAAGCTCTTTAACTCTTAATTGACTCGACGGCCCTCTATGAAGTTGAAACAAAAGGGTTACCACTAAAATAACATCTGCCCCACCCATTAATGTGATCGGCAAACTTTGGTCCACTAAGAAGCGCGCCATGATTAGCATAAACACCAAGAACAAAGAAATCATTGCATCTCTATAGGAAACCCGATCAATGAGTTTTAATGCCACTCCACATATCAACAATGCACTTGCAGGCTCAGGGCCTATAATCGATCCTTGCTGAAAATACACTAGTGCAAAGGACAATAAAATAAACCCCAACTTAATCAGCCAATGAGGAAGCTTAACTTTTTGAAATTCAAATAAAAGTCGCAAAATTAAACTGGGGACAACAACAAAAATACCGACTAAAAAATTTGATTCTAAATGTGGCAATATGTTTATCGCAATAAGGGCAATCAGCCCGAAATTAAATGATCGCGTAGGATTAAACATGAGGTTGTTCCGCCAATAACTTTAAGCACTTTTCTTTTTGAAGCGCACCTAAACCCACTTCTACCATTTCGCTTTTTAACTTCAATTTATAAGGAATATTCTTTTGTTCACATAAAAATACCCATAAAGCTAATTGAGAAAGTCTATCTTCGTAGGGTAGATGAATTCGTTGCCAATCTAAGTCCACATATCCGTCCAATCCAGAAGAAAAATCTTTGCGTAACAGTGGCCGACCTTTGGCGACAGCTTTCCAATCTATATGCTTTTGTGACTCCCCAATTTGATATTTGACGTGACCAGAAAAATCTTCTCCACGATTTCCATCAAACCTCTCAAGATCACCTATTCCATTCAAAACGGGCAATTCTGATTCTCCTTTTAGTTGAGGATAGACATAAAGAGATTCCTCAATATTTAGAATCTTCCACGCGTGAAATAAACCAAACGGAAATCTTGTATACATGACCCACTGATCAACTTGAAAGATCCCTCGATTCATCATCGTAATATCATGTTTTGTTACCGATAAAGATTCTTTAAATATCTGTTCTATATTAAGTTCAAAATATTTTTTCTTCCTGTCTTTAAGACAAATTTGATAGTGAGAGTAGTTGTCATTAGATTTTAGCCAAACTTTAACTGAAGAAGTCCCTTTTGCCTCAACCAAAGAAAATTTAATCTTTTCTAAAGAGACATTTTTTAAATTAGCATGTGTTTGCTGAAGACCAATTAAAAATAAACTCATTATAAAGAAGCAAAGTAGAAATACTAAATTATTAGAATAAATTGCTCCCACAAATAAACAGACGATCACACCCATTCCATACATTATGCCGTAAACCGTAGGCACAATATATATCCGTTCTTTATCTTGTTTCATGGAACTCTCACAGATTGAATGATTTCATCAACCAGATGTGCGTCCTTTCCTAACCTATGACCCATTACTGGATGTGCGACTCTCTGCAAATCTTCAGGGATCACAAAATCACGACCCTCAATAAATGCCCAAGCTTGGCTCGCCCTCACAAAATCTTTAGCGGCTCTGGGAGATAACCCTTCGGTAAGAGTTCTGCTTTTTTCAATCAGGTCTTGTGCATAATCAAGTAAGGTCTCTGACAAATGTATTTCTGAAACCCAATTTTGAATTTCAATAATTTCTTGAGAAGAAAATACCGGCTTCAATTTATTCATTAAATTTGTTCTTTCTTTTTTTAAAAGAGCTCTCTCTGCTTCTCGGCTGGGATAACCTAAACTGATTTTCATCAAAAATCGATCGAGCTGAGATTCAGGTAAGTTGAACGTCCCTATACTTTCGGTAGGATTTTGTGTGGCTGCAATGAAGAACGGCTTAGGAAGTTGATAACTTTTCCCGTCAATACTAATAATACCTTCTTCCATCCCTTGCAAAAAAGCACTTTGAGTCTTAGGGGTCGCTCTATTGATTTCGTCTGCAAGGATAAAATTAGAAAATATTGGGCCTTTATGAAATTCAAAACTATTGGATTGTTGATTAAAAATAGAGGCTCCCAATATATCTGCTGGTAGCATATCGTTTGTAAATTGAATTCTATTAGAATTTAATCCGAATAATAAAGATAACGTTTTAATCAAAGTTGTTTTCCCCATACCGGGTCGATCTTCTAATAGCAAATGACCATTAGCCAAAAAACAACTCACGCATAATGAGATTTCAACAGATTTATCAACAATTATTGAATTAGCTTGATGCAAGAGACTTTCAATTTTTTCTTTATGCAAACTCTTTGTATCTTTTAATTGAGCACCCATATCTTCTACACTTTCTTTTTCATTCTTTTATCGGTCAATACTCAAGCTAGCTTTTTATTATTATCCAAAATTAGTACATCTTAGACAGAAGTCTTAAGACCCTGGACGAGAATAAAAAAGGCTCCTAAAAAGGAGCCTTTTTGCAAATGAGATAAATTGAACTACTCTCTTTTATTTACACCAAGGAAGAGAAGGCATGATCTGACACAAAGCCTCACACATCTGAGGGTCTCCTAACGGACATTCCCCTGGAGTTCCTCCGCCACCATCGTCACCACCGCTTTTAGCTCCAACATGATAAGCCAAAGTCGTTGCTGTTTTATTGTTAGCATCTTTAACAGAAATAGTTGCCTCGCCATCAGCCACAGCTGAAACCTTACCTTTCTCATCCACAGTCAATACAGAAGGATTAGAGCTTGTGAAAGAATAAGGAGCGGCACCATTCAATACATCTAAATTAATAGAAGCATTT
>JAGRAA010000033.1 GCA_020435185.1 Bdellovibrionales bacterium
CTGACTTCCTTTAATCCTATAGTTGCCGTCCACCAATCTCTCTATAATTCTAGTAGATACTTTTTTTACTTTAAATGGATCATCAGCTTCCTTTGTCGGGGCTACAGTCTTAGCTTGTTTTTTATCATCCTCTTTCTTCTTAGGGTCTTTCTTTTCTTCTTTTTGAGAGGCCAAACGTCTTCGACTTTCTAATTTATCCAACAAGTCCTTTATAACTTTTGCTTTTGTTCTCAACTGTTGTTCTGGCTCACCTTCTAATTGAACCACCAACGTATCACCGATCATTCGAACAATATTTTCTGTAAATAGGTAGGCACCTTGTCCTTCGTTCACCCATAGAGATCCTGCTCGGCTGTCTACTCTAGCCTGATCTTCTATAGTTTTCTTGGTGACTCGCTTATACTGTCTCTTTTGAAAAGGTTTATACTCTTGTACCTGAGAATAGCTAATAGGTCCTGATGCTCCCACAGATTGTTGCGTAACCGATGGCTCAGCACTACTTGAACTCTCTCCAGCTGCCCATGATTTCAGCTGCTTACCAAAGCTTGAACACCCTTGATTCATCAATAATACCATAAATAAAAACAACAGCTTTTTCATCATTGAACTACAGCCTCTCCCATACCTATTACTTTTGCTGTAAATAGTTTATCTGTTTTAATATTTTTGACTTTTATCACGTCTCCTAAGTATCCATCTTCAAGAGCTAATCCTTTAAGTTGAACCGACCAGTTCGATCCACCTATCATGACATTGACAATATCTCCTCTACGCATAGCCTTTGTTCTTTCAACGTCATTAACCCATATAATCTGATCATTAGAAATTGTACGTTTTGCTTTTCTTCCGATTAAATCAGAGGATTGCGCCATCCCTTTATCCATTAAATAAGTTACATTTCTTAATTTTATTTCAATGTCGTCTTCAGCAATGTTTTGACTGAAAGATATAAGTTTTTTAGCTACAGGCACATACCTATATATTTCCGCCGTACCACTTACCCAAAAAGTTTTACTGCTATTCTTAGCTTCTACAAAAACAGAAATACTAAAAGGACCTTGTGGAAGTTGGTCTCTCACGTTGAGACTCCAATGAGAAAAGTCTTTAGATAAGACCTCTGGGACCCTAAGATCTTTAATTTTAAACTCACACTTATGACAAAATTCATTCCAATTTTTAACAAGCCTAGCCTCAACTTCTTCTTTCGTAAAAAGAACTTTCGGATGAATCACTTGTATTTTACTGGGTATGTTAATCTTAAATCTTTTTCCTACTATTTTATTTTTAATCAAAGCTTGTGATATTGTCTGATCAGTAAAAACCCTTTTCTCTCCCGTTAAAGGAGAATCGCCCAAGATAATATTTTTTAACTTTGCCTTCAAAGGCTGTGGGATATTTTGGTTTTCGATAAGATCTAAAACATTAATGACTTGAGAATCTCTTGCGATAACGACTTTTTTAAAATGAATATTCAATATATTAGCGTCAGCCGCTCTAGCTTGTAGATAAATACTCAACAGAAAGATTAAAAGCAAATTTATTGAAAGCTGTTTTTTACTCAATGCTATCCCCTACCTTAAGTTATTCATATATTGCAGCATTTGATCAGAGGCTTGAATGACTTTTGAGTTGGTTTCATAAGCCCGCTGAGCAGAAATCATATTCACCATTTCGTCCACGATATTCACATTACTCATTTCTAACTGACCTTGAGCCAAAACACCTAAACCGTTTTGGCCAGGATTCCCTTGCTGGGGAACCCCACTTGCCGGAGAGGGAATATACAGATTTCCCCCTAAGCTTTTAAGCCCCGCAGGATTTATAAAATTGACTAATTGAATCTGCCCCAAAACCTGAGGAGTGGTATTCAATCCTGTGATAATAGAAACCTGCCCTTCTGGGGAAACCTCTACTCCAGTGGCGTCTGCCGGTATAGAAATAGACGGCTGTAAAGCTAGTCCATTTTTATTAACCAGCGCTCCTCCGGGGCCCTTCTTAAAGGCTCCATCACGCGAATACGCAATTTGTCCATTAGACAACTGTATCGGAAAAAACCCAGGCCCTTGGATTTCAATATCAAAAGCATTTTTCGTAACTTGTGACGATCCGTTCGTAAAGTCTTTGGTAATGGCTCCGGTTTTCACACCTAAACCAGTCTGAACTCCCGTTGGAGAAACTGCATTTATGCCGGTTTGTGCCCCAGGCTCTTTAATAGTTTGGTAGAGTAAATCCTCAAATTCCGCACGAGCTTTTTTAAATCCGGTAGTAGATACGTTAGCAATGTTGTTCGCAATCACGTCCATATTGGTTTGCTGAGCTTGCATACCTGTTGCTGCGGTATTAAGAGATTTCATCATAGTCTAGCTCCCCTTTTCATTGCACATCTTATTAATAACTTGTCTTAGGTACATCGATCGCCAACTTTTGGTTGATCTGATCGAAAGCCTTTATTGCTTTTTGTGTACTTTCAAACGTTCTGGTTGCATTAATCATATCCGTCATTTCAGTGACTATATTGACGTTACTCGCCTCAACAAACCCCTGTTTGGTTTGAACTTCATCCGCTGCTTGAAGAATTGGGTTCATGTTTTCTTTATAATCATAAAATGACTGCCCCGATTTCTTGAGCGATTCTGGATTTACCACATTGAGCAGCGCAAATTTCGCAGCTAAATCATTTCCTTCATAGATTTCACCAGAATACGAGACCGTAACATTATTAGAGTTTAACTGAATGGTCCTTTGTTGTGGATCTCCTGTTCCTTCTGAAAGAACCGGATAGCCTTGCCGAGTCACTAATCGTCCATTTGCATCGACTTGAAATTGACCATTCCGAGTAAGCCTTGGCCCATTAGGAGTTAGTATTTCAAAAAAGCCTTTACCTTGAAGGGCCACATCTAATTTATTTCCGGTTGGCTTAAGTTGACCCTGCGTAAAATCTGTATATGTTCCCGAAGAGTCTACAAAGCCCCTATCCGCTCCATTTAATTCGTAGAAACTTTCAATAGAAGCTGGGACTTTAGTGGTTTGGATGGAATCAGGATTTTTTTCTGCTGCGGTAAGATACTCATAAAAGGTTTGTTTATCTTTTTTAAAAGATGCCGTATTCGTATTCGCGATATTATTGGCGATGGTATCTAACCGTTGGCTTTGTGCCATGGCCCCACTTAATGCAGTATAAATTCCTTTGCTACTCAAACTTTAGTCCTTTGTTAAAAAAGTCCTTATATTGATTAGGAGCAACCCCTATGCCAGTTTTCGATGACCTCAGGAAAGAGGCCAAACATTTGGACCTTTAGCACGTCGAAAAGGCTCATTAAGAAATCACGTAAATTTACCGAAGGGTGAATCGGGATGCCTTTGAAAGATTCTCATTAGGATCTCGCCAAAAATTTGACGACATCATTGTAATTCTGACGGAATTTAGAGACTATCCTAAAGTCCAAACGCATATAGACCAAGCCTTTAAATTTGGATAATAAATGATTAAGATCTTTTATGATGAAGTCAGCTATAACATTAATTTTAATAGTCTTTTATGGGACTCAGTGCCTGAGTTTCCCACGCTATAGCTTCAACAAAAATAGGGTAAATTATGTTCCAATAGATCAGTCTCCAAGAATGGACATTCCTCTTGTTTACAATCGAAAAGTTCAAAAATGGATCAAGTTTAAAACAACAAGGGGTAAACGAGGTTTTCAAATATGGCTAGAGAGATCTCATCGTTACCTTCCTCGAATGAAAAGTATACTTCGAGAGTACAATTTACCTGAAGACTTAGCCTATATTAGCCTCATTGAAAGCGGACTTTCAGCTCATGCTGTCAGCACCGCGCAGGCCGTAGGCTATTGGCAGTTTATTTCAGCTACAGGACAACGCTATGGTTTGAAAAAAACATGGTGGCTCGATGAGAGACGAGACTTTTACAAAAGCACCAAAGCCGCTGCCAATTACCTCAGAGATCTCTATAAAATTTTCGGTTCATGGTATTTGACAGCCGCAGCCTACAATATGGGAGAAACCCGTTTAAAGCGCTTGATTCGCAAATACGGAACCACAAATTTTTGGAGTTTAGCTAAACAACCCGATTTTCCAAAAGAAACACGTGCCTATATCCCTAAACTCATCGCCACCATCTTAATAGCTAAGAACCCTAAACTCTATGGGTTTACAAATATTGAACCCATGGAACCCTACGCTTATGAACCCTATTTTGCTCCAGGAGGCACAGACCTACACGGACTAGCTTCTTACATTGGTTTTACCGCAGAGCATTTACGAAGACTTAATCCAGGACTCGTCAAAGGCTTTATTCCAAAAATAGAAAAGGGCTACTGGATAAGAATTCCCAAAGGACATCTCAACAATGTTTCTCGATATATCAAAACGCAAATTTAGTTCACTCCTGGAATATTCAATGATAAAAAAATCCAATGACTAATATTATTGTGCAGAAATATGGTGGAAGCAGCCTTAAAACAACAGATCAAATTAAAGCCATTGCTCGATCTATCGCCAAACTCCAAAAAGAAGGCCAAAGGGTCATCGCTATAGTGAGTGCAATGGGAGACACTACCGATCAACTGAGTTCTCTCGCTCATAAAGTCAGCAAAAACCCTATTCCCAGAGAATTAGATATGCTCATCTCCAGCGGAGAAAGAGTAAGTATGTCACTGCTTAGCTTAGCCATCAATGATTTGGGAGTTCCTGCCATCAGCTTCACCGGTAGCCAGGCAGGTATTCTTACTAGTTCAGACCATAACAATGCAAATATTATTGAAATCAAACCTTTTAGAGTAGAACAATCTCTCAATGAAAATAAAGTCATCGTGATCGCTGGATTTCAAGGTGTAAACCCCTTAACAAAAGAGATCACCACTTTAGGACGTGGAGGCTCAGACACCAGTGCTGTATCGATCGCTGCACACTTTAAATCCGAAAAGTGTGAGATATTAAAAGACGTCCACGGCTTGATGTCTGCTGACCCTCATTTATGTTCGGAAGCTAAAATAATCGAACAAATCAATTATGATCACCTCTATGAGCTTTGTTTTTTTGGAGCTAAAGTACTACATACTAAAGCGATCGCCTTAGCTAAAAAATTAAATGTGCCTCTGACTATAGGTTTGTGTGGCTCGCATACCTTTGGAACCAAAGTTAGTGCTCAAGCCTCTCAAGATTTTACTGCAATTAATAGCTTACATAATGTAGCGGAATTTTCTATTTCTTCTCACGATAGAATTTCTGCTCTTGAGGTTTTTAAAAAAACTTTATTAAAACAAAACATCACTCCTCATGAATTTATTCATCTAGAAGAAAATGATGATCAAACCTTCTCGGTGCTCTCTCCTCTCAACCCAGACCATTTAAACTCTTTAGAAAATTGTTGGCCACATGAGATTTCTCTACAAAATCAAAATTTAGCTCTTGTTGCCGTCACTTCAACTCATCATAAAATTGAGAAAATTCGAGAGGCATTTAGTGATTACAATTTCAAGTTCTTGCAGAACCAAAAATTTATAAATACAGGGTTTACGATCGCTCGCGAAGAACAACGAGCTCAAATTATTAACAAATTACATAAAGATTTACTTTAATTCTGAAATTGAGTTAACTCTAATCTCTTCTTATAATAAAAATCGATTTCTACAGTATAAATACTATTCCACCAGTTGTAATACCAGACATCAAATTCCAATACGGTTTCCACCTGTCCTATTTCACTTTGATTATTATAGTAAGCATATCGTTTTACTCCGCGACCATTTATTTTTTTAACGATAGCATAGGCTGCCTTTCCGGAATCCATGTCAGAAACGACTTTACCAAAATTAAAAGGTAAAAACCCAGGCATCGCCCATCGATATTCTTTTGCCGCTTGTAATTGGCCATTTGAATTCGTAGATCTCACACTAACATAAGCTGTATCATTATAATCACCTTTTTTACCTCGGCCATACCACCAAAACCAAGCTCGACTATTTCTTTTTCGATACATACACCAGTTTCCTCTTCCTACTTCTTGGCCTACGTAATGTGTATTCCATCCCCACCAATTCCACCAACCAAAATCAGAGCTATCCCACCACCAAAACCAATAAGGATCTCTACCACTTTTATGAGTCGTCTTAAAGCTAACGTTGGGTCCCCCAAAAATCATCACATCGTTTCTATCTGAACAAAATTCAATAGAGATTCGTGCCTTTTTATAACCTGCAGGAATAGTAATATTAGAAATGGTATTAGGATCTCTAGAAATCGTTTGGTCTTTGCAAATTCCTTGATCACGACTACACATATTTTGACACATCGTTTTTTGAGTTCCAGCCTTTGTGCTACAATCATTCGCGCTTTGGCATTGCGATTCACAGTTGTCCGGAGCACGCACAGTAACGTCGGTTTGCGAAAGTACATCTGGGCCCAGTACATTGGTGTTGTCTTCGCCGGATTCGTCCATATCATTACTCGGAAGAGTAACCACTGGATTGTTTAGATCAATTTGAAAAGGGTTTTCAATAGAGAGGCTCAAATCGGTGTCTGATTTAGAAACGTCAGCACCGTCTTGGCTAGAGCTATCTTCTGAACCTATTCCTCCAGCGCAGTTTTGAAACATAGTAATGAGTACCGACAACACTAAAATACCAAAAAGACTTTTCTTGGCCATCAACGCCCCCCTCAAACGAAACACTAAAAATCTTATCGGCATAGATTCTCAAATCTAGACCTTGAACGAAAAAAAAATTGTTTTTTAATGAAACGCAACGTTTTGAGAACATTTATTTGCCTCAAAATGAGATATATTAAAACTGGCCCTGATAATTGTTGTGAACTCTTAATTTAACTCCAGCAACCTTATCTTTTAAGTTATTTTATCATTTGATCAGAAATTTCAGGCTATTTAGAACTAATATCGCTAATCAATCATTGTTCTTAGATAAAGTCATATTTAAAGCTCATAAATAAAATACTCGCTCGACGTCTTCCTAAATAGCCTTTCTAAATACGGTACCGGCACATCTTTTGCAAATCTCTCATTTTATGAAAAATTCATCGAAAATAACAATACTTTTTGTCAGCTTAGTATCGTTCTTTTTAATACCACTGAAAGTAAATGCTGGCTATTGGCATAGAATTAGTGAGACCGAAGTCGTTTTTAGAGGAGACATCGAAAATGGAGAACTTAGTAAATTTCTTGAAGTATTTGATAATAAAGTCAAATTCCTCACTGTCACCTCCGGTGGCGGAAATACATATGAAGCACTTGAAATTGCAAATATTCTAAAGACAAATAATGTCACTGTGATTGTAAAAATTTGGTGTTTATCTTCCTGTGCGAATTACCTATTTTTAGCAGGTAAAGATAGGATTATTGAAAATGGAATTGTAGGTTTTCACGGCGGAATAAATTCGTGTTTTGCCTCAGAAGAGAAACGCAAGGAATCCGAATTACGACTGCGAAACTTCGCAGAGACACAAGGACTTACGGATCAGCAAATTGAAAATTCAATAGTTCAAAACAGGAAATTTTTAGATCGCTATTCAAAAATGGAAAAAGATTTTTTAAAATACGTAGAGGCTTCTGAAGAGCTATTCATTCGAGCGTGCACATCAGATAAGGGCATGGGAGATGGTAAGCCTTATGCCTTTCTTTTGCCCACTAATGAAACTTTCGCATCTTATGGAGTTTTTGGAGTTATCGGTCATCAAGATCCAGCTACAATTGAATGGTTCAGTGGTGATTTGATCGTTGATTGAAATAAATTTCTCATTTTGACCAACGTTTATAAAGGTACTAAATTTACAAGTTAACAGAGTAAAAAATCAGCCTATTAGAGCATTTTAGCAATATAGAAAAATTGCCGTTTAATGCAAACGAAATTTAGATTTTTGTTTAAAAATAAAATAGTTAGAGGACGGAGAAAGACAGCCTTGCAAGTTACTTGTGAGCTAACTTCCTTTTCTTCTGTATCCAATC
>JAGRAA010000034.1 GCA_020435185.1 Bdellovibrionales bacterium
ACTTTTGGGCTCCCTGGTGTGGTCCCTGCAAAATGTTTGCTCCTCATTTTCAGCAAGTTGCTGAACAAGATGCAGAAGAATATGTTTTTGTAAAAGTAAATACCCAGGCTCATCCCACTGCCGGGGCTCAATATGGAGTTCGAGGAATTCCCACTTTAGCTGTTTTTAACAGAGGAAATGAAGTAAAAAGAGTTTCGGGAGCTATGCAGGCCTCGCAATTTAAGCAATGGCTAAAAGACGTACGCTAGTTGCGTATTCGTGATTGAGCTCTAGCCTTGCTTTCTTCAAGAGGAGATAGGGTATCATTTTTTTGTACAGTGGTCCCATATATAGGTTCTTGTGCCTTTTCAATGGATTTTAGCTCAGCAGACTGTATATTTGAGTCACTTTGGCTGGTTTGCCACCAAGTTAAAATCCCCGCCATCAGAACAAATGAAAACTTACTAGCTAATCTTTTATCATTTTTAAACACAACGGGTCTCCTTGAAACAAACTACTCTAACGTCTCGGCATTTTTTCTGGAATCTAAATAAAGTTCTCATATTAATACGCTGCTTGCGTTACAGATATCGAATGGACAAGATTGAGCTTTTAGGGCGGATAGCCAAATAAAATCTAAAAGTCATGGCCGCATTGCTCTTTAGTACAATTTGCTTTGAGTTTAAAAGTTATTGTGTTTTACAATAAGATGCTTTTTTTAGGGGGATGTATGTTCAAATTTATTTCGTATTTTTCTTTTGTTTTTACCGTTATTTTAATAGGAACAACGAGTTGTTCTCACAAGCAAAAAATCGAACCATTTAGGATTTTAGCTCAGGAACACAATGAGAAGATTTCCGTTCCTGATTTAAATCTATCTTCTCAGCAAATCAAAGAGTTGTGGCAGACTCAAAAAGATTTAACGACTAAAAAGTTAGATCAAATTGGTGAGATCTCTGAGGATAAAATTAATTTCAAAAACACTATGTTGGCGATAGAAGCATCTTACAATGAAGCGGGAAACGTCATTAGAAAAATTAGTTTCTTGATGAATACCTCCCCCAACGAGACTGTTCGAAATGCTGCTAAAGAGCAAATAGAAGATTTTGATAAATGGGAGATCCAACAATCTTACCGAGAAGACTTATATAAAGCCGTAAAAGTCTTATCGAAGAAAAAGTTAAAGTTGGATAGAGAAGACCAAAGACTTTTAGATGAAACATTGGTGGATTATAAATTGTTGGGATTACATTTGCCAAAATGGAAACAAAACAAGTTAAAAGAATTGAAAGAGAAGTTGGCTAAGCTTGAATTGGATTTTACAAATAACATTAAAAATGCAGAACAAATTTTAAATCTTACAAAAGAGCAATTGAAAGGGGTTCCCCAAGACTATTTGGATAAATGGATTCAATCGAATGGTTTATATAAAGTGGATGCAAAGATTTTTGCCGATTATGCGCCAATAATGAAATTTGCAGAAGATCCTGAAATTAGAAAAGCTGTATTAACAAAAAGAAGCCAGACGGCAATGGATACAAATCTAGAATTACTACAAAAAATTGTGGCTTATAGATCTGAAGTAGCCACTTTGCTAGGATTTAAAACTTGGGCCGAAAGTAAGTTGGTTAAGAAAATGGCGAAGAATTCTAAAACTGTTTTAGAGTTCTTAGCCAACTTAGATAAAGGTCTTTATCCAAAACTCGATGGAGAACTTAAAGAAATTGAGAGTAAAAAACGAGAGGTGTTGAAAGACCCTAAGGCAAAATTGAATTTATGGGATGTGCCATTTTATTTCAATTTAATTTCAAAAGAAAAATATAATGTGGATTCGGAAGAGGTTAAAAAATATTTTTCTCTTAATGAGTCCATAGAGGGAATGTTTAATATTTATCAAAAAATATTTGGGGTAAAATTTTACGAAATTGAACCTCCTTATAAGTGGACCGATGATATTCAGTTGTTTCTAGTGGAAGACACTCAGACAAAGAAGCCGTTGGGCTTATTTTATTTAGATCTTTATCCTAGAAAAGGAAAATATGGCCATTTTGCTCAATTTACTATTATTAAAGGCGGGAGAGACCTTGATGGTGTCGATCAGCGTCCAACAGTGGCTTTGGTTTGTAACTTTTCAAAACCGACGAGTTCTACACCTTCATTGTTGAGCCACTCTGATTTAGAAACATTATTTCATGAGTTTGGCCATGCTATGCATTCAATCCTAAGTACTGCGAACAGACCGTCTTTGTCTGGAACATCTGTACCTTGGGATTTTGTGGAGGCTCCCTCACAAATGTTAGAAAATTGGACCTGGGATAAGAATGTGCTAGATACTTTTGCGAGACATTACAAAGATAAGTCTAAAAAATTTCCGGCAGACTTATTAGAGCGTATGGAGCAGGTGAGAAAAGCTAATACGGGACAATCCTATATGTTTCAGCTCGCTATTGCAGAAATAGACATGAAGCTTCATAGTCTTAGAAAAGGGCAAAAAGTAGACGCGTTGAAATTATCTAATAAGATTTTTGAGCGAGCTTCCGGCCTTCCGTTAATTCCAGGAACAGCTTCGGTGGCACGAATAGGTCATTTGATGGGTTATGATGCTGGTTATTATGGATATCTATGGGCAGAGTCGATTTCTGAAGATATGGCAGAGGTTTTCAGAAACAGTAAATATGGTTTTCTTGATGAAGAGGTCGGGATGAAATTAAGAAATGAAATTTATGCTCCAGGTGACAGTCGTGATATTAATGAGTCTATTGAGAAATTTTTAGGTCGAAAAAGATCGATAAAGCCTTTCTTGAAAAAATTAGGTTTACAGGAGTAGCGAAGCGTTTAGGGGGAAAAGATGAGATCTGTTCTATTTACGAGCTGTTTATTAAGCAGCTTATTGTTATTGGTGGGTGTAAGCTTTCAGACGTCAACAGTTGTTTTAGATGAAATTGCACAGTTAACTTATGAGGGACGGGGAGTGGGGACTCAGGGCCTTAATGAGGCAAGGGATTTTTTGGTTTCAAAATTCAAGCAAAATGGTTTGTTCGGTGGTCTTGATGATCAAGGTTATGAGCAAAATGTTTCTGTGTTTTTGAATAATCGTTTAGGAGAAAAAAACAATTTATCTTTTTCTGAAGATTTTATTCCTTTAGCCATTTCTAGATCCGGTGATTTAAAAGAAAAAGATCTGGTGTTTGTTGGATACGGAATTTCTTATAGATCTGGTGAAAGCATTATCTATGATGATTACGAAGGGATAGATGTAAAAGGGAAGATTGTAGTGGCTATGTTTGGGGATCCTGCCATTGGGAATCCAGACTCAGCATTTAAAGATCCGTCTTTGTATCATTACTCTCAAAGTCTCTACAAAGCTCAAAACGCAGCCCTTCACGGTGCAGAGGGATTACTTTTGGTAAGAAGCCCTTTAAGTTTTCCTGAGGGTCAAGAAGAACCAAAATTAGAATTTAATGGAAGACAAGGAGGAGGAACGGTTTTTGATCTTGTTGTGGGGCAAACCACTATCAAAGCTATAAATGGTATTCTTAAAGATAGAAATTTACTATCTGTTCAAAGAGAAATTGCTCAAACTCAAAAACCGAAAAGTTTTATTATTCAGCAGTCTGCATCTATGGAAATAGATCTTGTTCGGGAAATTGGAAATGTTCAAAATATAGTTGTAAAAAAAATAGGAGAAGATCCAGTTTTAAAAGATGAGTTTATTGTTGTAGGGGCTCATTATGATCATTTGGGCTATGGCTTTGAGAATTCGACAGATCCTCATGGAGCAGGAAAAATCCATCCAGGTGCAGATGATAATGCTTCTGGAACTGAGGCGGTATTTCAAATAGCTAAATGGGCAAAGGGAATTAAAACTTCAAGATCTCTATTGTTTGTTTTGTTTTCTGCTGAAGAGGTGGGTTTAGTGGGTTCCAGCCATTTTGTTGAGAATTTGCCCATTGCTGAAAATCAAAAGGTTGTGGCCATGCTCAATTTAGATATGGTCGGAAGGATGAGCGACGATAAGCTTTATGTTATGGGTTCAGATACTGCCTTTGAATTTAAAGATGTTATGGATAATATTGATCTTCAGGATAGTTTAAATGTTGAAATTTTAAATTCAGCAAATGGAAATTCTGATCATGCTCCTTTTTGGGATCAAAAAATTCCCGCTTTATTTTTTACCACTGGCGGACACGAAGATTATCATAAGCCCAGCGATACAGTTGAAAAAATTAACCGAGAGGGACTTCTTAAAGTGGTTCGTTATGCTGAGAAAGTAGTAGATAAAATATCTAGTGTGGATCAGTCTTTAACTTATAACCCTGAAAGTGAAAGAAATAGACAGCGTAACCCGAATGAAAATAGAGGATATGGTGTTTTATTTGGATCTCGTCCACAAATGCCTCAGCCTGATAATATTCATGGGGTGCTTCTGGCGGGAGTTAGAGAAGATACTCCAGCCTCTCGTTCTGGTCTACAGGGTGGCGATATATTGATAGGAATAGGCGAGATAGAAGTTAATAATCTTTATGATTTTGTTTTTGCATTAAGGTATTTTCGTCCAGGAGATAAGGTAATTATACGTTGGGTGAGAGAAGACTCTATTATGCAAGGAGAAACGATTCTATTACAGAGGGAAAATAGCTTTCTGGCAAATGACGAGTTACTTTATTGATTTTATATATTCTAATTTTAATTCGATGAATAGGTTCTTTAATATCGCAGCCAAGGGAATAGCGACAAGCATGCCAAAGAGTCCTGCGATATTTCCACCGATGATCAATGATAACATGGTCATTAGAGCGCTTAGGCCGACTTTATTTCCCACTAATTTTGGCGTGATAAACATTCCTTCCATGGCTTGTACGATTAAAAAAACAAGGATCAGACCAACTATGGTTTCTGTTCCAGAGTAATTAGCAAAGGCCATCATTAACGAAGTGGCAAATCCCACTGAAAAACCAACATAGGGAATAATACTTAAGAGACCAGTGATGATCCCAATAAGTAATCCAAATCTTAAACCGACTAAGCTGAGCCCTATGCCATATAAACAGCTTAAAATTAAAGCGACGAGAAGTTGCCCCCTGATATATCCGCTAAGGACTACATTGGCGAGCTGTAGGTATCGTTTTATTTTGATTTTCCAAAAGTTAGGAATATAGGAAGTTAACTCTTCTTTTATTTTTTCATAATCGTTGATTATATAGAATAAAAAAAGTGGCACTAAGAAGAGGTTTATTAACCCCAAAAACCAAGAGAGTAAATCTGTAAAAAAATGTGAGAGAAACCCTGAGGCTTTATTGATTAAATTTGCAGAAACCTTTTCAGAGTTTTGAGCCAAGAAGCTTTCTATTTGTCCTCTGCTTAAATCTATGTTTACTCCATAATTTTTTAGAAAAAACTCTAATTTTTTTAATGCAATCAGTGAATTTTCTGGGAGCTCTTGAATAAATGTTTTAGACTCGGAAATTATCTGTGGAACAAGAAGCGCAAGCAGCAAAATTAAAAAAAATGCACAGACAGTTAATACAACAGCAAGAGAAATCGTTCTGGGAATTCCCTTTGACTCAAGCTTTTCTACAATGGGAAAAATAAGATAAGCCAGAGAAAAAGAAATAATAAGCGGATAAAGAGCACTCCCTAAACCGATCATTAAAAAGGCAATAATTAAAAAAATACTTAGTACAACTAACGGGCTTTTGATTTTATCAGTCATTACCTAGTTTCCGCTGAATCGGCTAAAAAAATCACCGAGTTTTTCTTGAAAAGTTCTATTTTGATGTTTTCTTTCAAAATCTTCTACTGTTTTATCTAAATCTTTCATCGTTTTGACAAAATCAACCTTGTCCGTGGTTTTAATTTTTAAGGTGTCGAAAATTTTTGTTTCTTGCTCTTGAAAGACTCCATCACTCCAGAAGAGGAGTCTAGCGAAGTAAATAAAATGAGATCTATCGGCAGGGTCAGTGATTAAAGGGTAGAATTCATTAACATTTTTTGCAGAGTTAAGATCTGTTTTCAAAATATTTTTTTGTTCTTGTGAAAAGGGAATTCGATCTAAATATTCGTTGATAAACTTAACTTCATCTTCGTGCATTAAATTATCTACGTGGACAAGAGCGATGAGGCTTCTCCACATGTTAAATTTACTGTCATCTACGTTTTTCATAATAACTCCTTTTTATAAGGATATTTCTTAGTAGATCGATTGACAACTATCTTACATAGTTTACAAAGAATTTAAAAAGGGGGGACAATGAAATTTAAGGGAAAAAGGCTTTTCTTGGTTTCACTTTTGTGTATATCCACGCTTGTTGAGGCTAAAGGTTATCCTGATCATTGGTGGAAGGTTGTTGATCAGAAAGAGGCAAAATGGTGGGAGGTGCTTCCTCAAAAGGCTCAGCCAGGAGAAGTCGTCTTATCTAAAAGAAACGAATTAGGATTGTTGTCTAACTTTGCAGCGACTCCATTTGTGTTGGATGGGAAAAGGTACGCAAGCTTAGAAGGTTTTTGGCAGATGATGCTTTACCCTGAGAGCTCCAATGATCAGAGAATAAATAAAAAAGTCCAATGGAAGTATACAAGAGAGCAAGTGGCCCATATGGTTGCCTTTGAAGCAAAAAAAGCCGGAGATTTGGCTTACAATAATATGAAAATTCTTGGAATTAACTATGTGACTTATCAAGGAAAAAAAATAATCTATAAAACTTCTGAAAAAGGCGATCATTATAAGCTTATCTTAAGAGCCACTTTAGCGAAATTAGAACAAAACCCTAAGGTTCAAGCTGTGTTGATGCAAACAAAAGGGTTGAGATTGGTGCCAGATCATGTTCAGCCATTAGATGCTCCGCCGAGTTGGAAATATCATAAGATCTATATGGAAATTCGAGATAAGGATCTGTTAAAGCAGACCCTATGATTTTACCAAAGATGATCGTCGCTGGGGGACCAATGGTCGTCTAGGTTATCTGCTTTTCTTAATTCTTTGCGATGTTCATGATTAAATTGAATCTCTAGATCAACAAAATGATTCCATCTGTATTTATAATCATCTGGGTTTTCAGCAAGATGTTCACAGTCCAAAATAGGATCAATACGAGAGAGGCGAGTGGATTCTGTCATTTCTACTCGAAGTTCATCCATTTTTTTTAATATGCTCGATAGCGTTTTAAATTCAGGAAGCTCTAATTCATCATCAGAATAAGGAAGTCGATAGGCCTTTGGTTGGTCAAGCTGACAATTCACAGAAGGGAGTTCTTCGATTTTTGTATTGTCATTAAATCGTTGCTGAATGGTTTTAAGGATACTGTAGTCACCGTAGAGTGGTTTTCCGTTAGTAATGACTAGACTGATGTCTTCTTGATCGCTGTTAAAAAACTGAGTGTACGCCGAACTTTCTGAATCTTTTTTGAGGAGTACCAAATTGGCTATGGCTCCTTCAGCAATCGTGCCTAAGTTCCCTTGTAGACCCACTGCTTTTGCGGCATTTACTGTGATCATATTGACAAGTTCTTTTTCTGTGTACAGGCCAGGATAGAATTTATCTAAATATTTTTTTGCAAATTTAACTTCATCAAATACGTTTTTACTACCAGTTAAAGACCAATCCGGTCCGATTGAAACATTCACTCCGGATTCTTTTACCGCTTTCATATCTAGCGTTTCGCCGTATAAGAGTAGATTTGAAAACGGGGACCAAACGATGTGAGCCCCTTTTTTGGCGACATAGCGGAGGTCTTCTTTAGTAAGACCTAAAGCATGAATCAAAATAAAGTTTTTTTGCACCCATCCCATGGATCTCAAATAACCAAACTCTCTTTGATTCCATAGGTCGTCGTGCATCCCTTCGGCGACGTGGGCGAAGAGACCTAGGTTGTTCTTTTCAAAGTGTTTTTCCATAGATCTGCGAGCGGCATCGACGCGTTTATCATAGATCAGTTGGGCATTGATTTCGTCCATTTGTTTTTCTGTAAACGGAGCTTCAGGGGCGGTGGGTTCCTCTAGTCCTAATAGGCCTTGTTCAAGGTTATCTTCATATTGTTCAAGGGCTTCTTCATGGGATTTTATGGCTTCTTGAAACTCTTCAAAGGATTCATAGACGTCTTCATCATATTGTGCTGCCTCATAAGCTTCTAAATAAGTTTTTCCGTGTTGAAGTTGAGGAGAGATTATAGGATCAAAAAAGGCTTTCATTGCCGGTGCATTGAGGGGATCGACGGAGCTTTTAAGAATTTCTTCTGTGATGAATTCGTTTTTTATTTCAAAATTCTGAATTCCAAAGTTTTGAGCGCACTTTTGATAGTCATACCCGCCAACACCTTGAATGGTTGTTGTTCCACCAGCGAGGGCCTTGAGCTCAGCATACCTTACTGAGACACACTTTCCAATAGCGGTTTTAAAGGGCTTTAAAGCTCGTAAGTTTTTTTTGTAGTCTTTGGATTTATTTCTCCACTCGTATCGATTTAAAAATTGTCCCTTTGCTTGATTCCATAGAGGAGCCATGTTGTAAAAAATATGGTTATGCATGTCTATGAAACCAGGAAAGATCCAATCATTAGTGGTGATCAATGGCATATCATTGCTCGCATTTGGCCGGATCTTAGAGACGCTTTGAATTCGTCCTCTATGGACCAAGACCCAAATGCGATCTCCGGCATAGATATCTCCGTCTAGGTCATCATAGCTAAATCCGCTAATAATCCAGGTTTTAGAATGATCCACGAAGGCAAGGTCATTTTCGATAGCTACGCTGGCTAATGTGACCCAAACGACTATTGAGTAGATAAGAATTTTAAAATGTCTTTTGCTCAAAAGCGTGGCCTTTCTTCTGTTTTTTTGGATCTCAAGTATAATAACCGATAAAGAAAAAAATCTAAAATCGGCTTGGAAAATATAATGAATTTTAAACAATCTTCAGGGTGATTTGTGGATAATTCAGAGTCATTAGGTAAAAATAGTTATTATCTATGTAGGGATTACAAGGGTAAAGTTAAAATGTTTTGGAAGGGGTATTCACAAGAAAGTTGGGGAGGAAACCATGATGACTATTGAATGGTAGCCCCCACCCTACGTTGTGCGAACACCCCATCGTTGCAAAATATAGGGTGCAGGTACAGTGGAAACTGCCTGATTTGGATCTAATCGAGTTGGCAAATAAATATTGGATTCAAAATTGGTCTCTAGAAAAGCTCGGTCAGCATTTTGG
>JAGRAA010000035.1:0-1440 GCA_020435185.1 Bdellovibrionales bacterium
CCTCGACTCATAGATCTACTTAACGGACCCTGTGGAGTTTATCCTAATTTGTGATATTTTAACGCAGTACGGACACCAAAGTGTGTCCGTACCTAAATGATCTTACATATTTCTTCGGTACTGCCCGCCGACTTCGTATATCGCCTGACTCATTTGATAGAGACTGCAACAGCGAGATGCTTCTAAAAGAGCGGCAAAAATATTCTCACCTCTTAACGCTACTTCTTTCAGTTGAGCCAGTGCCTGAGCCGATTCCTCACTATGTCGTCTTTGAAAATCCATAAGGTTATCCAACTGCTGTTTCTTCTCTTCAGGAGTGGCTCTCGCCAACTCTATTTTCTCTGGGACATAACCTTCTATTAAAGTCTTAGGATCTATAAAAGTATTCACTCCCACAATAGGTAATTCTCCCGAATGCTTCAGATGCTCATAATACATTGACTCTTCTTGTATCTTTCCTCTTTGATACTGCGTCTCCATTGCTCCTAAAACACCGCCTCGATCATTGATCTTCAAAAACTCCGCTAATACTGCTTCTTCTACTTGATCCGTCAACCAGTCTACAAAATAACTTCCCTGATTAGGGTTTTCGTTTTTCGCCAGCCCGAATTCCTTATTGATGATCAACTGAATCGCCTGAGCTCTTCTCACCGACTCTTCGGTTGGCGTGGTAATCGCCTCATCATAAGCATTGGTGTGCAAAGAATTACAATTGTCATTGATAGCCACCAAGGCCTGCAAAGTGGTTCGGATATCATTAAAGTCAATCTCTTGGGCATGCAAAGAGCGGCCACTGGTCTGAATATGATACTTTAACATTTGAGAGCGATCATTGCCCTGGTAAATTTCTCTCAAAGCAATCGCCCAAATTCTTCTCGCGACTCTTCCAATCACTGTATACTCTGGATCTAAACCATTACTAAAAAAGAAAGAAAGATTAGGCGCAAACTCGTCTATTTTTAAACCGCGACTTAAATAATACTCCACATAGGTAAACGCATTACTCAATGTCAAAGCCAACTGAGTAATCGGATTTGCTCCTGCTTCTGCAATATGATAGCCAGAAATGCTCACCGAATAAAAATTTCTAACCTTATTCAAGGTAAAAAACTCCTGAATATCGGCCATCATCTTTAAAGCAAAGTCGATAGAGAAAATACAAGTGTTCTGCCCTTGATCTTCTTTTAAGATATCAGCCTGAACCGTTCCTCTCACTGTTTGCAAAGTCAAAGCTTTAACCTCAGCCTTTTCCTCGTCGCTAAGAGAACGTCCCAACTCTTTTTCTTTCTTTTCAAGCTGTTGATCAATCGCGGTGTTCATAAAAAAGGCTAAAATAAAAGGAGCAGGTCCATTGATCGTCATACTGACACTCGTCGATGGCGAACAAAGATCAAAACCAGCATAAAGTTTTTTCATATCTTCTAAGGTCGCAATACTTAC
>JAGRAA010000035.1:1667-6375 GCA_020435185.1 Bdellovibrionales bacterium
GGAAAGTTCTCTAAACGAATAAATCGATATCGATCTCCCCAATCCGTGAGTTTAGGGGGAACAACTCTTGGTATATCCAAACCACAAAGACTTTTTGAGCTTAACGGCTGTTTAATCTCCCGTCCTCTCACACTGTATACAAATTCTTTATCAAAATATTTTTTAGCCTTACCTTCAAAATTTTCAAGCTGCTCCATTTCACTAGAGCTAAATTGGCTACGGATCTCTTTAATTTTTTGCTGTATTTGCTCAACAGGAACCACCTCATGCGCCAATTCTAAAGATCTCAATTGGGTTAATTTTTGCGCTTTTACTTCAGTGTCATTTTTATAGTTCCTCACCTTATGAACTATTTCAGCCAAGTAATTTTGTCGTTCAGAAGGAACAACCTTTTGCTTTTTGGCACCTTTAAAAAACTCCAGAGAGGTTGTCTCTAAGACAGGACTTAATTTTAAAGTTTTTTCGTGAGCTGTATTCTTGAGTTTCTGCATTAAACCTAAAAAGAGTTGATTCACGCCTTCGTCATTAAAATTAGACGCCTGAGTAAGAAAAACTGGAATTTCAGAATTATCGACCTCAAACATTTTGCGTGAACGCTTATACTGCTTAACCACATCTCTATGAGCATCATCAGCCCCTCGATGATCAGCTTTATTAATAGCAATAATATCTGCATAATCGATCATCTCAATTTTTTCGAGCTGAGACTGTGCTCCAAATTCCGAGGTCATAACATATAGACTGACATCGCTTATATCTAGAATCGCCTTGCTATTCTGTCCTATCCCAGAAGACTCAGCGATGATCATATCAAAATCTAAAGTTTTTAATAAGTTTAAAACCTCAGGTAAATTTTTTGAAATTTCACTACCTGATCCTCTAGAAGCCAAAGATCGCATAAAGCAGTTTGGTCTTTCTAGTGAATTCATTCGAATTCTATCCCCTAATAATGCCCCTCCGGTTTTACTTTTAGTGGGATCCACACAAACTACAGCCACCTTAGCGCCATCATAATGGTTCAAAAACCTTTGAACTAGTTCGTCTATAAGAGAAGATTTCCCGGCTCCTCCGGTACCTGTAATTCCTACGACCAGAGGAGGATTTTCTTTTTTTCTAAAGGCTGCCAATAAGTCTCGAAAAGGCTTTAAATCTTGACCGTTTTCGATGGCGTTTATAGCCAAACCTAAATCTCTATTAAAAAAATTTTCACGAGGAAGGTCTTTGAACTCATTGGTGGGATTCTGAATCTCATCCACTAAAAAATCACATTCACAAATGATGAATTCAATCATTCCCTCTAAACCTAACCGTCGTCCATCATCCGGATGAAAAATTTGCGTGATGCCGTAAGCCTCTAATTCAGCTTTTTCTTCGTGAATGATGACTCCTCCACCTCCGCCGAAAATTTTTACGTAACCCGCACCGTTTTCCAGCAAAAGATCCTTCACGTATTTAAAGTATTCCATGTGGCCGCCTTGATAAGAACTTATGGCAACCCCTTGCGCCCCTTCCTGCAACACCGCTTTAACAACATCCTGAACAGAACGATTATGACCAAGATGAATAACTTCAGCGCCAAGGTCTTGTAGCATTCGACGCATAATATTTATGCTGGCATCATGACCATCAAAAAGTGAAGCAGCAGTAACAATTCGAATAGGGTGCTTAGCCTTGTAACTCATTAAATATCCTTTATTCGTTTATTTTCCAGAAAATGAAGGTTTACGTTTTTCAATAAATGCACTTACCCCTATGCCCACGTCCTCGGTAGCAAACAACTGAGAAAATTGCTCTCTTTCAAAAGCCAATCCTTGCTCTAAATCATTATCTCTCGCCTGATGAATAGCTTCTTTCGCTTTTGAAAGAGCGAGAGGTGCACGAGAAGCGATCGTTTTAGCTATTTTTAAGGAGACCTCTTCTAACTCTTCAGGAGAGGTCAACACAGAAATCAACCCCCATTCATAAAGCTGTTTCGCAGGGTAAATATCTCCGGTAAAAGTCATCATTTTTGCACGATGAACACCTATGCTTCTCATCAACCTCTGAGTCCCACCGTAACCAGGGATTAGCCCCAATGTAACTTCAGGCAAACCAAACTTCGCCTTCTCACTAGCTATGACAAAATCACAAGAAAGAGCAAGCTCCATCCCTCCTCCAAGTGCAAAACCATTTACGCTGGCAATGACTGGAATATCTAAATTTTCTAAGCGATTCAAAACCCACTGACCTTTCGTTGACAAGGCCAAAGATTTCTCCGGGTCCATACCCAACATCTCTTTAATGTCGGCACCAGCAACGAAAGCTTTCTCTCCATCACCTGTCACCACAAGGCAACGTAGATTAGACATTTTATCTACCTCGGTTAAGAAATGAGAAAGCTCCTCTATGAGAACAGCATTTAATGCATTCATCGCCTCTGGCCTAGAAATCTTTAAGAGCCCTACTCCCAATTCATCTTGATTAAACTTTAAAGTTGTATAGTTCATACGCTCTCCTCTTTAAATTTCTACTCATTCATTTGAATTAAATGTTTTGGTAGTTATAAAAGCCTCTACCTGTTTTTCTGCCCAACCATCCCGCTTCAACATATTTTACTAACAACGGACAAGGACGATACTTGCTCTCTCCCAATCCTTCATGAAGAACATTCATAATCGCCAAACAAGTATCTAGACCAATAAAATCTGCAAGAGTTAACGGCCCCATAGGTTGATTCGTCCCTAGCTTCATGGCTTCATCAATATCCTCCACGCTGGCAATACCTTCGCTTAGAGTAAATACCGCCTCATTAATCATCGGCATTAAAATCCTATTCACAACAAACCCTGGTCTGTCATTGGCAACAACAAATACTTTTCCTAACTTCTCAGCAAAAGTTTTGATAGTAGTAAAAGTCTCGTCCGAAGTCTGAAGACCTCGAATCCCTTCTACAAGTTTCATAAGTGGGACAGGATTCATAAAATGCATCCCACAAACTTGTTCAGGTCTTTTGGTCACTCCAGCAATCTTAGTGATAGAAATCGACGAAGTGTTAGTGCATAGCAGAGCCTCAGGCTTACATATAGAATCGAGTTGTCTAAATATCTCCAACTTTAAATTGATATTCTCTGTCGCAGCCTCGATGACACAGTCTGCATGACTTAAATCATTAAGCTGGGTTGTAGTCTTAATATTTTCTAAGAGACTTTGTTTTTGCTCCGTGGTCATTTTTTCTTTTTTAATCAAACGATCACAGGAGCTATCTATTGTCTTTACCGCTTTATCTAAAGCCTCTTGTTGTACATCCATCAAGAGTACTTGGTAACCATGACTAGCTACAACTTGCGCTATTCCATTTCCCATTTGGCCAGCACCGACCACTGCAATATTTTTCATATTTGACTCCTTAAGTGTTTCTACTCATTAAAGTAAGGTGTTAATCTCCATATGATCTGAAGTTCGTCATTCACTAACTCATTAGGTTGCTCAATATTTTTTGAAAGAAGAATGATAACCGAAGACGTTGCCGTTTCATTGTGTACAGCAAAACCTATTGTAAATTCTTGTGAATAGTCATCATCGACAACGGTATTAGGATCGAACATCTGGTAGCGTAGTATAAACGTCCCAAATGTCGAATAATTGTAAATTAAATCCCAATGACCACAACTCAACTGCCCCAGATTGACATCAGATTGTTCTACCGAAGCCATAGAAGCTTCAAATACGCTGTAAACTTTTTGAGATTTATAATTTACAAAAAAATTACCAGTTCGATATTTGGAGTTTAAATTTTTATTAAACCCAAGATAATTAAAAGATCCATTTGCTGTAGAAATCGCCGTCGTCTCTCCGGTCTGACCGCTTATTCCTATTCTCAAATTTTGTCTAAATTTCCAGCCCCATAACCCTGTATACCAAAGCTGACCGTCATCATTCTGACCATTCTCTCCATTGTGTATCGCCAAGGTTACAAAATAATTTTTTGTTTCGGTCACATAAGCCATTCCAACATCCCGATGGGTAACAACTTGTTTGGAAAACTGAATTGGACGAGGAAGGATGAGTTCTTCATCTAGAATTTGAGATTGAGGACCAAAAGGAAGTGCAATACGACCAAATTTGAATTGCCCATGACGAGCATCATATTGGCCATAGGCCTCGACAAATCCTATATTCGAAGAAGAGCTCGCGGAATAATCTTTAAATAAACTATGCTCTCCGAGTAAGCTTAATGAACCAAGTTTCATGATAGCGCTAGTATTCGGCTCTAATATCCATTTCAATGTAAAAAGACTTTCATCAAACCGAAAATAACCGGATTGTGGTTCTTGCAACCGAATAGTCGGTTTTAATAGTAACGACTCTACCCTAATTTCTCCTAATCGCTCTTTAGCCTGTAAAGCTGAAGAGAACAAAATCAACGACAAAAAAGCGTAGAAAAAACCCACTCGAATCATTTCAGTAACTCCTCTTGCGACAACTCCTTCTGACGCAAATCATTTTGATGCAAAACATTTACGAACGCATCCTTTACCTTTTCCCCATCATCAAAAGCTAGAACCATTTGGCTTCGAACCAGATCTTTCAGAGAAAGCCGATCATCCATATTCATCCCCATGGTTTGTACTGGCTGTAGCACCGTTACTTCTACACCAAATTTCCATGACCTTAAACCCGGCAATAAATCTTTTTTTGCCATGACGTGATCGGCACCCTTAATGACAAC
>JAGRAA010000036.1 GCA_020435185.1 Bdellovibrionales bacterium
ACATCTGCCCTGAAGACATGGAAGAGGCCTTCTTAGTAGAATATCGAAAAGGTAGAGTAAGATATCTAAACCTAGAGATTCAACAGAATAGAAGGCAGATTCGAAACCTCGATAGAGATATCAGTGAAAAAGAAAGAGAACTGCAAAACTTAAGAAATCGATTGGCCTATCTACCCGTTATTCAAGCTGTCACTAATCGCCCCAGTGCAAATCAAGCTCTTGAAGAAGAAGAACGAAGAAAACGACAAAGACAAGTTGATGATTTAAACTATGATATCAGAAGTAAAAGTCGAGAAATTGACAATTTAAGAAATCAACAAAATCAGTTACGAGATCAAATTGACTCTTATGAAAATGAAATCACAAGCTTAAGTCAGTAAAGACGATAGGTATTAGCTCTGTGGGTAAGTTTAATAAAACTAAATCTCAAACAAAAATGATGACTCTCGATCTTCATGGCAAAACCACTGATCAAATTTTTGATTTAGTGGATAGCTTCCTCACTAAAAATGTGAAAGCAGGAAAAAAACAAGTATGCATAATGCCAGGAAAAGGAACTGGTAAAGTTAAATCCACTCTGTTGGATTATTTAAAAAAAGCAGGATACCCTTGGGAGTACGAAAAATCACCGAGTGGTAAATCTAATGAAGGTTCATTAATAATATTTTTAGATTAGGAGAATCCTTTGGCAAAAAATGATAAAACCAACAAACTTTTATGGTTAGATTTAGAGATGAGCGGACTTGAAGTTCAAAAAGAAGTCATTATCGAAGCCGCGGCTATAGTGACCGATTTAAATCTCTCTCCACTTGATGAATACCACGCCGTACTGAAACAGCCTCAGGAGTATATCGACAATATGGACGAGTGGAACAAAACTCATCATGGGGCTTCTGGACTCATTGAACAAGTTCCCTTTGGTAAGGACCCTCATTTAGTGGAACAAGAGCTCATCGAATTTGTTAAAAAACACTTTGGCGATCAAAAAGCCATATTAGCAGGTAATTCCATTGGCCAAGATAAGCTTTTTATCGACTACCATTTTAAAAATCTAGCTGACTCTATTCATTACCGCGTGCTTGATGTTTCCAGCTGGAAAATCATCATGAAAGATCTTTACAATGTCAGCTTTGAAAAGAAAGAAACTCACAGAGCCACCGATGACATTAAAGAAAGCATTGGGGAATTAAAGCATTATCTTTCTTTTATTACAGTTGAAAAACATCAGAGCACTTAAGAGAGCCTAACGGGATAACCTCGTTCACGTTCACCATTTTAGTTCTCAGTTCAATGTCTTTGAAGTTTCTATTTCTTAAAAGAGCTTCTACTTGACTCAGTTGAGCTTTAACTTCAGCCCAACTCTGCTCAGCTTTTACTGAAGTGGATTCTATGATAAGCATATTCGTATTTAAATAAGGATTTTGATATTTCCGTATGATAAACTCAGTTCCATTGTCTAATGCAAAAACCCTGGTTTTAGCATATTGGTCTTTAACAAAGGCACGGAGCCATCCAAAACCATAAGTTCCTACCGCAAACTTATGCTCATCAATTATTTTTTCAGTAAGCTCTCCCACCTGAAAGCTTAAATCCACCTCGCCACGATCATAAAATAATTTCTTTAAAACAGATAAAAACTGCAACTTCCAACCCAGATACCCCAACCCTACAAATTCACTGTCATTGCCACTCACTCTCACAGACGACCCCTCTGACCGAAAGTTCATAAAAATTTGATTAGAAAAATCCATAATATCATCGGCAGAAACTCTAGAAGCACCAAAAAAATGAGATAATAAAAGTGCTGGAGAAAATTCCGAAGGCCTCTTGCTATAGAGATAGGTCGAAAACTCTTGCCAGACCCAATAGTTTAATGCGGAAAATCCCTTTAATACAAAAGTAAACTCACCGGAGTTGAAGTGCTTTCTGCTAAGCAAATCATCCAATAAAAAAGGCATAACATCTGAGCCAAAACCCATCTGAAAGGTACTCTTGACGGGTTCACCCGCATTCGTCAAACGTGCAAAATTTACGAAAATTTGCCAAAATGGACCACTTTCTATCTTTTTTGCCTGTTCGTAATAATAGATTAAAGCTAAACCTCTCACGAAAAACCGAGTCTCATAGGGAGTTCCATCAGAAAACTGATGACGTTGACCAACACCATTTAAAATCAACGGAAGATGTCTTAACTCAAAGACTTGAAGAAGATCCGCATAGTCCTTCTCGGTCATACTCTTCTCGGCCAGTTGAACTAAAATCTTTTCATTCTTGAGAGATCCCTCTAATAAAACCTCTTCATGCCGAAGAAAAAAGTCTGTTTTCCAGACAAAGTCTTCTCTTTGGGATGGATGATTAACTTCGCTATTTTCGACAACGACCCTTAGCTCAGGAGCTGCGGCATAAAGAGCGGGAGAAAAAAAATTGCATACCACAAAAAACAAAATCAGCGAGAACCCCCGCTGATTTTTTAAATTAAATAAGATGACCATGTATTACACTAATGCAATCACGGTGCCATTATTATAAATAAAATTAATACCTGTAGTGTTCAGGTTTAAAAGGACCACTCTGGCTCACGCCCAAGTACTTAGCCTGCTTATCAGAAAGCTTAGAGAGGTGAACTCCTAATTTCTCTAAATGAAGAGAAGCCACCTTTTCATCAAGCTTTTTAGGTAACATATACACCTTTCCAGCCTGATACTTTCCACTTTGCTTTTCTTTCCATAGCTCCATCTGAGCTAAAACTTGATTCGAGAAAGAATTACTCATCACAAATGAAGGGTGACCGGTAGCACATCCCAAATTCACCAAACGCCCCTTGGCTAGGACAATCACTTCTCGATTATCGCTAAATTTATGAATATCTACTTGTGGCTTAACTTCAGTCATTTTTGAATTCTTATTTAACCAAGCCATGTCGATTTCATTGTCAAAGTGACCAATATTACAAACAATAGCCCCACTCTTCATAGACTTAAAGTGAGTCTCGTTAATGATGTCACAACAGCCTGTAGCCGTTACGTAAATGTCTGCTTCAGAAGTGGCTTCTTCCATAGTTACCACTTGGAAACCCTCCATTGCCGCCTGAAGAGCACATATAGGATCGATTTCTGTCACAAGCACTCTAGCCCCATAGGTTCTCATAGAGTGGGCACAACCTTTACCAACATCCCCATATCCAGC
>JAGRAA010000037.1 GCA_020435185.1 Bdellovibrionales bacterium
GTACCCATTCGATGGCCAGAGACATTCAGTACATCATCGACTCGACCTGTGATCCAATAATCCCCATCTTTATCTCTCTTACAGCCATCACCGGTAAAATACAGACCCTCATACTGAGAGAAATAAGTTTCATAAAAACGATCTGGGTTTTTATAAACGCCTCGCATTTGACCAGGCCAGGAGTCTTTGATGCAGAGTAGTCCACTGCCTTCTCCAGTGATAGTTTGGCCTTTTTCATCCACTAAAAGAGGTTGTACTCCAAAAAAAGGATGGGTAGCCGAGCCAGGTTTTAAATCCATTACGCCAGCAAGAGGTGTAATGAGAATGCCGCCTGTTTCGGTTTGCCACCAAGTATCGACTATGGGATTTTCTTTTCCGCTTTGAAAATACCACTTCCAGGCCTCAGGGTTAATGGGTTCGCCAACAGAGCCTAAAAGTTTAAGAGAGGACCTAGAGGTCTTTTCAACAAATTCATCGCCTTGTCCCATAAGGGCTCTGATCAAAGTAGGAGCTGTATAGAGGATGTTTACTTGGTGTTTATCCACAGTTTGCCAAAGTCGAGAAGCATCGGGATAAGTAGGAACTCCTTCAAACATCAATGTGGTCGCTCCATTGGCAAGAGGTCCATAGATGAGATAAGAGTGCCCAGTGACCCATCCTACGTCAGCAGCACACCAATAGATATCTCCTTCATGGTAATTAAAGACATATTTAAAAGTGGTGGTGATATAAACTAAGTACCCACCGGTAGTGTGCAGAACTCCTTTAGGTTTATTGGTCGACCCAGATGTATAGAGGATAAATAAAGGGTCCTCGGCATCCATAGTTTCTGGAGGACAATTTTCAGAAGCTTGGGCTGTAATCTCATGATACCAATGATCTCGTCCATCATTCCAGTTAATTTGTCCTCCAGTGGCTTTTACCACAATGACTTTTTTTACTGGGTGGGATTTTTTTAAGGCGTCATCTACATTTTTCTTAAGAGGAGTAGTTCGTCCTCCTCTCAGGCCTTCATCGGCGGTGATGACGAAATCACTTTCACAGTCGTCAATTCTGTCAGCAAGTGCATCAGCACTAAAACCGGCAAAAACTATCGAATGAATAGCCCCTATTCTCGCGCAGGCGAGCATGGCATAGGCAGCTTCGGGAATCATGGGGAGATAGATAGTGACTCGATCCCCTTTTTTAACCCCCAGGTTTTTATAAGCATTTGCCAAGCGACTCACTTTCTCTAGAAGCTCTTGGTAGGTGATATTTAATGTAGGATCGTTTGGGTTGTCCGGCTCCCATATGATGGCTATTTTATGAGGGGTTTTTTTAGCATGTCTATCTACGCAATTTGCAGAAAGATTGAGCTTTCCTTCTTTGAACCACTCGATAGAAATAGGCTTTTTGAAGCTCGTGCTTTTAACTTTTTTCCACTTCTCAATCCAATCGATTCTTTCTGCCTGCTGAGACCAAAACTTTTCAGGGTCATCAATAGATTCTTTATACATCTTTAAAAATTCATCTCTTGAAATAAGAGAGTTCGCTTTCCATTGATCTCTGGATTTGTAAACCTCAGAATCCATATTCCCTCCTGTCTATAACTTTAGAGAAGTTTGTTTTAAATTCCCTAAGGTTCCCCTAATTTTGAATTTTTTAAATTATGGTCATTTGATTAGTATTTCGTTTAAATATAGATAGCTCAAGCCTTTATACTCTGAACAATTTACTTATTTTAAGTCTGTTAAGTCCAATTGGTTTAATTCATTTAAAAATAATCCACTAAACCCAGGGCGTAAAAGCATACTAAAATGTATTTCTCCCAAAGGTATAAGATAGTTTTTATCGATGAGAACTTTTGTTAATTTTGTGCATATTTTTTTTGACTGAGTAGGATTGTTAGATCTAATGAGTTGAGTCAAAAGGGACATATATTGATCATCTTCGAGTTTTATATAGTTCTCTGAATTTCCAGGAGTAAAGATTTCGTGAGCAGCCAAGCAAGTGGGCCTATCTAATCCTACCCCTTTTCTAAACATCGATGGAGGAGAGGTTCTTAAGTTTTGAACGAACATTCCCTGTTCAATGGGTTTCAGTTCTACGTGAATTTTTAGGTTTTTCTTCCATTGATTTTGAAACCATTGCATACCTTTGAAATGATCGTCTCCTCCCAATTTACTGTAGTAAAGCTCTAGCGGTTTTTTTAGAGTCTCTTTCGGAACTAGAGCTAATTCTTTTTGAGCTTTCACTAAGTCAAAGTTTAAACATGGTAATGTATCATAATATTTATTCGCTAAGGCGGGGCAGCCAGGCATTCCCAAGGCTTGATAGAGTTGTTTCAGCTCTGGAAAATTTAAAGAAAGAGACAGAGCCTTTCGCAAATGGGGGGAGTCTTTTAGTTGTGGTCCGAATCCGATATAGTCAAAGCGGGCTACCGGCAATTGGATAAAATCCTCTTGTCCTCTCATTGTGGGAATATCGCTGCTTTTAATGCGTCTTAAAAAAGAAATTCTTTTCGTTCGATAGAGGTTTTTCGCTGTCAATTCATCCTCAGCAAAATAAATCTTAACCGTTTGAATTAAGTTTTTGTCTTTGATTTTATAGTAAGGATTTCTTTTTAAGGTGATGTTGTGGTGTTTTTTCCAGTCACTGATGACAAAGGGGCCGTTATTTACTAAGGATTTAAAGTTTTCAACAGAGGGAAAATCAGACTTAATAGGGGAAAAAAGAGGAGAGATGAGTCGATATTCGAACTCTTTATCGGGGTATGAAAGGTAGAAAACAAGAGTGAATTTATCCTTTGCGAGAATTCCTAAATCATCTACCTTTTTTTCTTTCTTTATGATTTCTAAAGCGTTCTTGATGCCAAAGAGTTGTTCTAGATGAGTGGTTCGAACGTTGTGGCTCAATAGTCTTTTGAAATTTTTTATGTAATGTTCGGCATAAACAGGGGATCCATCACTAAATTTTATGTTTTTATTGAGTTTACAAATTACAGTGAGAGGGTTAGCGCGGTCGCACTTATCCGCACCTTCTGGAATCAAACCTTTTTCAGGGTGGTATCTATAAAGACTTCGATAGATATTGTTAAATAGATAACTTCCACTTACTCCTCTTGAGGCTGCTGGGTCTAGGCTATGAGGCTCTTCAAATAAAGTGAAGGAAAACTCTTTTTCTTTGGCGTAACTTTTTAATCCAATTAATCCATTTAATCCAATGAGGCTCAGTATCAAGAAGTTGAGACGAATTATTTTGGAGCAAAAGGTATATTTTGTGCAAGATGAAATATTCATTTCATTCCTTTGGAGTTTAGCTTTTGATAAAGCTTTGTATTCGATAATTTAAGGAATGTCTAGTGCGTGATGATTAATTGGAGCAAGTGCCGTTGGTTCCATCGTTGTCAAAGTAAACTTGTACAGAGTCGCCAATTCCTTCTTGAATTTCTCCAGTACTTTGATTAGAGCCATAAATCCTTGCATAGAGGGTTAAAGGGCAGTCTTCTTTGGGGGTTTGCCCAATGGGTGTTCCTTGGTTATGAGTTAAAACTCGCACAGAAAAAGTCCCATTTACACAGTTCGCTCCTGTTTCTAAGCTGCTCGATTTTGAGTGAACCACAGATGTAGAAGAGCTTTTAAGTTCCCACTCTATTCTCACGTTGTCAAAGCCTCCCATGTTGCAATCCCCTCCGGCATTGAAGCCAGGAGACATAAAGCGAGTTTGAGATTTTGTATTAAAGCGAAGTTCTAAAGAGGGGCTCGTTGACTGCGAGTCGGATAATGAGGAGTCAGTCGAAGTATCTTGAACCCCTGAAGCACAATTATTAAATTGCAAAATCATCACTGATAAAAAGATTATACTCAGTACAAACTTCAATTTAGCCATGTCTTATTATCGACCATTTCAAGTTAAGACTAAAGCCCTTTTTCTAAGGGTATCAATTTGAGATAGTGTCGATACCAACTGCAAAGGATCCACTATTCAAGTGATCATAATGTAGACGTATCATTATAATACGCAGAGAGTTCTACGGGTGTTTAAATCTATTTGAGCAGAATTCGGCGACTTAAATTGATACAAGTAGCCCTGGCATCTTGTATGCAAGTCATCAAAGCAACGAGTGAAGGGGGATCATCGTGAAGTTCATAATTTTATTATTTGCAGTGAGTGTCTTGAGTACTGGGTGTGGAAAAGCATTGAATAAGAATAATTTTAATACTGATTCGTCAAATGAAGAGAGTCTTAGTGGTCAAAGCAATTTATTGAGTAGTTCAAGCTCTAGTTCTAATGTTGTGGTTGGGGATGGACAAAATACAGTAGGCTTTGCCAGCACAGGTCCGATTTATGCGGTAGATCCTAATGCGTCGGCACAAGAGGATTGCTCTTCTGATCAAGCTGAATTTTACTCTGAAATTGTGGGTGTGGATTACGAACTTTATGCCTGTGCTGAGTTTTCTTTAACAGTTCCAGCGAATCACTCCAGAAGAGGAGAATTTAGTTTTTGTGATAACCCAAGTAAGTTTGTAGATCTAAGGCAAAATAAAGAATGGGAGTACATCTCATCAACTAGAACTTGGAGATTTAAAGGGTTTACTAGTAAAAATCATAGTCGCAAAATAAAAAATACTTACTTTGCCCCAGGTATTTATCGAGGGGTTGCGAAGACAAAAAGTGGGGATTTGATTTATAGTAATTTTGCTAAAATTGGTCGAGTGGGGCATGGAGACTGTAGCTCTTCCTCCTCTTCGACAACAACGGTAAATAATACAAATTCTTGTGGATGGCTTGGGTTTCCTCCGGGTCCAGTTCCTAATCCTACAGCGTCTTGCACAAAGAGCAACGAAGGTCAGATTGCTACGGTTATGCAGACCACATATACTTGTACTTGTAATTAAGTCTTATTGATTCAATGTTTGTTGAGGCTCTAATAGATGAGGAGCCTCAAGGGCAACGGCCTTCATCCACGTGGTGTCTAGAGCTCTTTGAGCCGTGAGTAAGGAGAAGCTATTGAGCTGGATAGTTCGAATAAATTCAGCCTGTAGCCACTTCGGCAGATTCTTAAGTTCTTTAATTGAGGTCGGAGTGTTCGTGTAAAAAGCATATTTGTGGGCCATTTCAGATTCGGTGAGCTGATTAATAAATTGGTAAATTTTATCTTCGCTTTTACTGGATTGAGAGACGCCTAAGCTAGTTGTATTAAATGAAGATTTAAATTTAGAAAAACGATAGTCCCATCCGCTGATTTTACTTAAGGTCGCATAAGCTTCACCGATGGGAGCTTGAACGATCCAGTACTGATCATCATTTACGAGTTTCTCTACAGGAGAATTGGAATAATGTATTTGTGAGAGGTACTTTTTTAGAGATTGCTGAACGAGATCTTCTTGCTGTTGATCGATCCAATCTTCTACCAATAGATTTTGATTTAACATTTGGGCATAGATTTCTATGGGATTGCTGAGTATAGAAATGCGATTTTTCATTTCTTTGAGGCTTGAGAGTTCGTTGAGATCAATTTTCGAGGACTCAATTTTATGGGATTTAACTAAAAAACCATTGATATTCCAAGAAATAGGAATACTAAATTGATTGGTTACATCGAAAGGTAAATTTAAAAAATCACTGGATAAAGAGTCGTAATTCTGAAGTTTTCCTCTTGAAAGTTTTCTGAGGCGGTTTGATTTAATGAGTTGTGGAAATAAATAAGAGGGACTAAAGATTATATCTGTATCTTGAGTGAGGGCGAGCTGCAATAGATCTCTATCGTCTTTAGCGATAAAGTGTTTGATTTGAATTCGATTCTTTTTTTCAAATTCTTTGATAAAAGAATCTGGAAGATCTCCTTTTTTGGCTAATATCTTAATATGAACAGTAGGGTCTGGAGGGAGATGGGATTGTTTCTCTAGTTTTTTTAGTCCCCAAGCAATACCTAATAAAAAAGAAAACGGAATGACGTAAAATAATAGTTTGTAGCTTCTAAACATAGATACATTTTAGTTATATTTTTGGGGTTCGTCATGGGAAATTGCGCTTACCGACTAAGGGCTCGAAAAAAAACCCATCTTACAGATGGGTTTTTGGTGTATGGTTTGTTGGGTGAGTTATAAATAAACCTTTATTCAATTTTTTATTCAATTAAAGTGGCTGGATCAAAGTTTACATCTATAATCGCTCCTTGTGGAGGAACTGCTGATCCATAGAATACGATACTGTTTGCATCGGCATTGTATAGCCACCCGTTTGGACCAGTAGTCTTTTGATCAATAGTTTGACCATTGATTTTGACTTGAATGGTTTCGGGGACTGGTAATCTATTAAGGTAAAATTGAGTAGAAAGTTGAACTATTTTATCAGATATTACTTGAAGTTCATTTGCAAAATCACCGCAAATATCTGCTTTTATACCATCAGTAAGGTCCGCTATCTCTGCATACCTATAGTTGTTGGAAAACCATCCTCCAACGAGAGTATCTGCACAATCCTGATCTTGAATGAAAATAGCATTAACATTGTAAGTTCTTCTGTCGACGGTTGAGTTGGTAAAACCATCCAGCCAATCCACATAAGATTGAACAGTATGTAAACCTGAGTATCCATACTGCCAGCCTTTATTGGCGCTAGTATCATGAGAGAAGTCGTCTTCGTCACTGATGATAACAATAGACAAGAAGGCATCTGATCTTAAAAAGCCTGAGTTTAAGTTGTTGGATAGTGCTTCTTTAAAGCTTTGAAAAGCTCTTTCATCTGGACTGCCATTGATCCCTTGAAGCATATTGGTAAGAAATGTGTTGATAATGTCCGGAGTTTCTTTGTTGATGACGTAAACTCCTGTGTGTGGATTGCTATTGTAGCCAGAGTCACCAATACTTCCTATCCCATCTCGAAATCTAGAATACTCAGGGTTGGCTGCGAAAATAGCCTTATAAGCATCTGTGGTAGTCACAGCCATTTGGTAGTCGTAACCCTTATCTACGAATCCTGAAATAAAAGAATTAAAATTATCAGCTAAATGCTGTTGTGAAGTTTGCATCGACCCTGAATTGTCGACAACCCAAAGAATATCTATTTTATTATTTACTGCATCTCCGCCTTCTTGCAGGAAGGTGTTTTGTGTAGGTAGTAGTGAAAATGTAGGTGTATCACTTCCACATCCTGTTAAAAATACAATCGTGAGTATAGCAGCAACGTCCCTCATTACTCTCTTCATTTTATTATCTCCTTATAGAGATGGTTAAAAAGTTGGTATTTTTGATTAGAGAGCTTACATACAAGATAGGAGGTTACATTCTGTATTTAACGTATCGACCATAGTCCTGAAGACTTGAGTTTTTTCTAAAATTTTATGCTTAACGTTAAGTTTTTGTAATTATTTATGAATCTTAAAATGAAACATAACATTTGAACTTTATAATATAAGGTAATTATCTAAAATTATTAAGAAATATAAAATTAAAAAAAATGTATAATTAATTAAGAGAATATCAACTTTGATGAAAATTTAGACAAAATAAGAGAGATTAAATAAGCTT
>JAGRAA010000038.1 GCA_020435185.1 Bdellovibrionales bacterium
TATAATTTTACGCTCCCCTTTCATAAAAACCTTAGATTGGCTCCTGCTGGCCGATTAGACATTGATTCCACGGGTCTACTTGTCCTCACTGAAAATGGAGTCATTGCAAAAAAATTGATTGATAAAAATAGTCCTGTAGAAAAAGAATATAAAGTAAAAGTTGAAGGAGAAATCACTCAAGAAAAACTTCAACGTTTGCACTTCGGCTTAGCTTTAGATGGCCAGAAACTAAAGCCCGCCAAAGTCACTCAATTAGACGTCAATATATTACGCTTAATTCTTACCGAAGGAAAAAAACGCCAAGTTAGAAGAATGTGTAAACTCGTTGATTTAAAAGTACTGACCTTACAGCGAACCCGTATTGGGAACATCTCTTTAGGAACATTAAAATACGGACAATGGCGTTTTCTAGAACCCAATGAGCATTTTTAACCCCTTTTGTGACAAAATGGGTCTCTTAACGATCTCTTAGCCTGAATTAAAACTAAGGGCTAAGCCGCATCACTCTCTTTGGCATATCAATTGCTGGTTACTATACTAACCAAAAGGGGATTTATGGGTTTAGAAGTAGAAAAAGTAGACTTTAAAAATGAGGATTTTCTTAATTTTTTTTATAGCCTTGAAAAAGAGTCTCTCCTTCTCAAAAATTGGATTGAAAACAAATCGTTATCTGAAAAAGGTCATTCGCTAGGTACAGAATTAGAAACCTGGATTGTAGACCAAAATAAGCAACCCAACGACATTAATCTTAAGCTCCTCTCTCATATGAACAATCACCAAATGGTACCAGAGCTTTCTAAATATAACGTAGAAATTAATGGAACACCTCATTTCTTATCTGAGCATGTTTTCTCAGAAATGGGTGCTGAACTTCAAAATTTGCTTCATCAACTTCATAGAGGAGCAGAGAATTTCAACTCCTCTATCCTTACCGTGGGAATACTTCCTACTTTGAAAAAGTCCTCACTATCTCCTTCGGCAATGACTCCTTATAAACGGTATATGGCCTTAAATGATGCCCTAATAAGGCTTAAACAAACTCAATCCTTCCAAGTTCATGTGTCCGGTAAAGATATTTTTCGATCTTACGAAAAAAACATTATGCTCGCCTCAGCGGCAACAAGCTTTCAATTCCAATGGAAAATTCCTTTTTCTTTAAGCCGAAGAGTCATCAATGCGCTACAAATTTTAACGCCTGCCTCTGTAGCATTGAGTGCAAACTCTCCTTTTGTTTTTAAAAATCAACTCTGGCAAGAGTCTCGTATTCCTATCTTTGAACATTCTGTGGTCGGCGCACCTCATCTCGGCCAATTAAAGAGAAGAGCTAGTTTTGGATCTGGATACATCCATGAAAGTGTATTTGAGTATTTTCTTGAAAACCTATTGCATTTTCCTATTCTTCTCCCTGTTCAGTTCGACTCTCCTCTAGAGGAGTTAGCTCATTTAAATTTACACAATGGTACGATTTGGCGTTGGAATCGCCCTATTATTGGGTTTGATAGAGATGGTACCCCTCATGTTCGCGTAGAACACAGAGCAATGTCTAGTGGGCCCACAATTGATGATAGCTTAGCCACTATGGCTTTTGTTATGGGAGCAAGTATGGCACTGGCTCATACCCCTTTTCCATACGAACATCAGCTCCCCTACTCTTTGTTAGTGAGAAACTTTTATAACGCTGCCAGAAAAGGTCTTACATCTAAACAGTCATGGGTTGGCGGAAATCAAGTCGATCTTTATAAACTCATTAAAGAAGTCCTTATCCCTCTCTCTGTAGAAGGACTCAAAATGATGAATATAGATGCTGGAGAAATTGAATATTACATTTATGAAATCATTCATCAAAGAGTTAAAAGCATGCAAACGGGAGCCGATTGGCAAATCAATTTTATCAATAAAACGAATAACTTCAAAAAACTCACAGAAGTGTATTATGAAAACCAAATCAGCAATAAGCCCGTTCATACCTGGACCTAATCATTCTTATTATTGACAGGGTCATTTTTTATACTTCACAATGAGATCATGCGTACACGACCATGGCCAATTATTTTATTAGCGATTTTTCAATTTGCTTCGCCTTTTGTAAGCTTAGCTTTAAATGCTTACCTAGATTCAATTCCCTTAGGAATTTACTTGAAGCTCTTTTTTCAAAAAAGTTCTACTTTAAATTTGATTGAACACTTTGCTTTACTTCCCATAGCTGGAGTGGCTACTTTTATGGTTAAGAAATGGTCTTATCCTGTGATTTTACTCATTCATCTTTTTATCATTAGTAGAAATACCGTAATTTGGTTTACTTCTTATCAAGATAAATGGGGCTACGGATTGTTTTTCTTAATTTCCGCCATTAATTTAATACTCATCACCTACTACTTACTGCCAGCCGTTCGACGAATTTACTTTGATGAACGTCTGCGATGGTGGCAATCCCTTCCTCGATACAAAGTAAGTATTCCCGCTCAGATAGACAAAGATGGTCAGCCTGTTTTATGTTACATCAGAGACCTTTCTGAAGGCGGAGCTTTTATTCAGGTAGATTCTGATTTAAAAATTGATGACTCCATTACCATTTTATTTAATGTTTTTTCAAAAGATGTGTCACTCGAAGGTAAGGTCGTTCATGTAAGAAACGGAGACACCAAAGGAATTGGTATCCAATTCGAAAAGAACAAATCTCAAAGTGTAGAGTCTAGAAACATCATTCTTGCGCTTAAGCTATTAGGATGTGAGCTCACTAGCTTTAAAGAGCCTCTCATGCCTAGCTTTATTTCTTGGCTAGCTAACCTCAAACGAGGACAAGGTCTTATTCCTCAATTGCCGCCTAAAAAAGGATAAAAATGTCTTCTTCAGAGGAACTGGAGAAGTTTATTAAAGTCACAAAAGAAGTGATTATTGCCTATTATACTCATTACAAAATTCATCTCATAGAAGATCTTCATCCTGCAGAAATCAAAAACCCTTCAGTCTCCGCAGAGATTTTTATTCACTCTCAGTATTTCTCAGGAACATTTCGTCTATTTTTTCAATACTCTAACTACATTGACCTGTTCACTAAAGTCTTCTTTAAAAAAAATCATCTTTCGCTGGATGACGATCTGGCGGAAGGAGCAAAAGAAATCTTAAATATCCTCAGCGGGACCATTCACCGTAAAATCAATAATTTTGGTGATTTTGATATGAGCTATTCTATCCCAAGCTATAGTTTCGGTCATTCCCTAGCCATACCCTCTGAAAAAAACAAACTCTTTTGCTTCAAAGACGCCAATAATAGCTCAGTTTATATACAATTTGATATGAGTTTATTATAATTAAATCGGCCGCAGTCTTTAAGAGTTTCTCTTATTCCAGGCGGCAGCTATTTTTTCGACTAAAGCTCTTTTTTCAAAGGGCTTTACAATAAAAGCATCCGCTCCCGCTTGGACAATATCCACGATGGCATTAAATTGCCCATGAGCAGACACCACTATAAAAGGAAGATTTTTAAATCGATCATCATCCCTTAAGGACTTTAAATACTCTAATCCAGACATCCCAGGCATATCATAATCACTTAAGATCAGTTGAACAGGAGCACCTTTATCATGCTGTTCGCCCATTTTATCTAAAGCTTCTTGGCCATTGCCCGCCTGTATATAATTTGTAAAACCAATCTCCGAGAGAATCGTCACGATCAATTCGCGCATATTTCTGGAATCATCAACTACTAAAATTAATCCATCACTTGGCATCATAATGACTTTATTTTATTTATGTTCCTATAAAATTTGTAGCTGTTTTTAAGATTTTAGCTAATGAAGCAAAAAGTCTAGACCTTCATGAAGGATTTAACAATGCATCAGAGACTGCACCGGAGCTTTTAATTTCTTTTTGCCCTTTAAAAAATCGATCTCCAACAAAAACCGAAATCCCAAAACTTCAGTTCCCAGCTCACGACAAAGGTGCTCAGTAGCTTGAGCGGTTCCCCCCGTAGCCAATACGTCATCCAAAATAACAACCTTCTCGTCCCGTTTTAAATCCGCTCTTCTCACTTGTAGCGTGTCTGTACCATACTCAAGATCATACGAGTAGCTCAGCACATCTCCAGGAAGCTTTCCAGGCTTTCTAACTAAAACTAATCCGGCGGGAAAATGTTGAACAACAGCCGCTCCCAAAATAAACCCTCTAGACTCCATCGCGACAATTTTTTCAGTTCCTTCAGGCAACGATCGCGCTATGATTTTAGCCAAGCTTTGAAACGCCTCAGGATGGCCCAATATAGGAGTGATATTTTTAAACAAAATACCCTCTTGAGGAAAGTCAGGAATATCTTCAATTAACTTTTCGATTTCTTCTAAATTCATTTCTTGTCCATCTCTAACTTTTTAAACCCCAACTTTTTAGCTGCCTTAAAATCTGTTTCTAAGATCTCGTAAACATTCATTTGTCCTGTTGGACTCCCACAAACTTGACTCCTAAACAATCCGTCATTCTTAGACTCTGAACTAAAAATTTTTATGTTATCCAATTGTCTTTGCATAACCTCAATAGGGATACGGCTTTCTTTTTCACACTGAAGAGACCCGTCATACTTGAATACAAAAACTCTTGCTTCTTGAACTTCCATTTTACGAGAAGACTCCTTTTTATCATCGTTTTTTGTATCCGAATTCGTGCAAGAACTTAGCCCAGACAAATTCAAAACAAAAAATATCAACAACAAAATTTTAATAGAGGATACACCTCGCTCTCTTGTTATTCTTCCCAATGCCATTTTTCAGATACCTTCTTCCAATTCAAATCTAAGGCTATCAAGTTTGCTTCACGAGTCATGATATATAAATTACCTAAACGATCATTAAAGTCTTTAACGACAGGCTCAGCCGAGACTCCTCGAATAGGATTGAACTCTACTAATTCCTTACCTTCTCGCTTACTCACCACCTTTAAAGCCCCTTCTGATTGTCCAAAAATAATCATCCCTTTGTATTCTACGGGAGAGGTAGCTAATCCTTGTTTCAGCTTGTATTCCCACTTCTTTTTGCCAGAGTCTCTTTCTAAAGCGACGACAGAAGAATTTGTCGTGGCGTAAATAACTGTCTCATCGTCAACATAAGGTCTTGAAAATCCACCCTCATCATATCGCCAGAGTGTATTCCCTGTGTTGGGATCTATGGCATATAGAGCACTATCAAATCCAGTGAGATAAATTTTCCCTTTGTAAATAACTGGCTGTGAATCAATATCATTAAACCTTCTGTTATGATTCAAAAGCCTTTCCCAGATTACTTGGCCTGTGGTTCTATTCAATGCCACTAAATAACCGTCACTAAATGCCATAAAAACTTTGTCTTGATAAACATTAGGCTGACTTCCTCCTCGTATAGATAACGCTGAAGAATCCTTTCTATTATGCAGCCATAACTGACGACCTGATCCAGCATCTAATGCATACCCCACATTATTTCCTGAGACAAAATACACCACTCCATCTCTCACAAAAGGTCGACCCAACCCCTCTGACAAAATAGGGAAGCTCCATTGAATTTGTCCAGTAAAGTAGTTCACGCAGTAAAAGTAACTGTCACTGGCTCCAAAGTACAAATTATCTTTGTATATGACCCCACCGGCCTCTACTCCATTTTTAATATTTAGACGCCACATTTTATGGACAGTCTGCCTGTCGTAGGCCACCAAGCCATCAACGGCATTCCCTTGAATAATAAAGTCTTTTGTTACAATAGGACTCATTCTATGGTGAGCTCTATACCCCAAATAATCTTCATTTAAAGTAGATCGTGCCCACTTTTTTTCTAACTGGAGCTTTTTAAAATCATCTTTGTTATTGTACTTTTGCAAAAATGAACAACCACTCAAAATTAGAATTAAAACCACGGCCCCTATGGACTTCATTATTACCCCTGACTGCTTTGCTCTTGATATTTTAATAGGTTCAGATAACTTTTAGCTTCTCTACCCGCTTCAGTTTCAGAGTATTTTTCAGTCAACTCTAAGAAGCTGGATTTGGCATTTTCAAAATCATTTTTCAATTTATAAGCTATCCCCAATTTAAGTAAGCCTTCAGGACGCAAAAAATCGACTTTTTCATTGTCGACCACTTTTTTGAAACTAGAAATGGCTTCGTCAAAATTTTTCATAGCCACCTGACTAGATCCAATTTGCATCAACATTAACGAATACACAAAATGTTTCTGATCCACACTTCCTAGGTACTCCTGCAATGTTTTTGCCGACAAATCAAATTTCTCATATTCAAAATAAATATCCGCAGCGTCTATACGAGCTGTCGCTCCAGCTACGGTGCCTTTATTTTGATTACTAAACTCGATAAATTTTTGCGCCAAGGGTTCTAACTGAGTAAAATCTATCTTCTCCGCTACAGTCTTAGCCTCTTGCTTTTTATCCTTGTTACTCTCCATTAATTCTTTTTGAAATTTTTCTTCAATATCTCTTCGATTTTTCTCAAGACCAAACAAAGCTTCGGCGGCTTTTTCTTCTTTGTATTCACTATAGTTACGCCAACTTGTTGCTCCAACTCCTATTAATAGAGCCACCAACACCAAAGCCATGATAGGCTTTATGTTGTCACTTAAAAACTTACCTATTTGATCAGCCGTAGAAACAAATAGATCTGGAGATTTCACATCAATATTTTGCTTTTTATGTTTAGCCATTAAATTGCCCTGCCTTTTATTTTTGTCTTCTTGTCATTTCTTTTAAAGTTGAAAAAGGTCTAGACATACGGCCTTGATGATGGGCTCGTAAACGTCCAATACCGCCAATTCTCTTCTCGGCAAGCTTCATTGCCGCCAATTCACTCGTTACGTTTTCACTTTCTGAAATTCTAAATACTTCCATAATATTATCATAGACCTGAGTGGTTTTATCGATAGCTCTCTCTGAAGAGTAGCCTTCTAGTTCCACAAAAACATTCATTAATCCGCCAGCATTAATCACAAAATCAGGAGCATAAAGAATGCCCAATTCGCGCAAAGCCTCTCCATGACGTGATTCAGCCAATTGATTGTTCGCTCCACCCGCGACTATTTTACATTTCAACTGTGGCAAAGTTTTATCATTAATCACCGCACCTAAAGCACAAGGAGCAAAGACATCACACTCTGCTGTCACTACAGTTTCAGGATCATAAGTTTTAAGTCCATATTTTTCACTGATAGACTTTACTTTGTCCTTATCAATATCAGAAACCATAACTTCCGCTTTTTCAGCCACTAAATAATCCACTAGGTTTGATCCTACGTTGCCCAATCCTTGCACGGCCACTCGTACACCAGCTAAAGATTCAGCTTTTAACTTATGCTTCACACTGGCTTTTATTCCCATCAACACGCCATGAGCAGTATACGGACTCGGATCACCAGATCCACCAAAGGCTTTTGGGATTCCAGTCACAAAAGGAGTTTCCATAAAAATATACTCCATGTCTTTTACTGTCGTTCCCACATCTTCAGCGGTAATATACATTCCGTTTAAAGAATTTACGAAGGCCCCAAAAGCTCTAAATAAGGCTTCAGATTTATCTTTCTTTGGGTCTCCGATGATTACAGCTTTTCCACCTCCCAAATTTAGTCCGGCCGCTGCGGCCTTATACGTCATCCCTTTAGAAAGTCGAAGAACGTCGATCAGTGCATCTTCTTCATTGGCATAGTTCCACATCCTGGTTCCACCCAAGGCTGGTCCTAGTGTGGTATTGTGAATTGCGATGATGGCTTTCAAACCCACTTCTTTGTTACTTAGAAAAACAACCTCTTCATGATCCCCATGTTTCTCAATAAGACTAAATGACATTCCTTCCTCCCAGGATTTACTGCATTGCTGCAAAGCTTCATAGTGTACTCAGTTCATGCAAGAGAATAGTGATAACCCTACTTGGGTGCAAGAAAAAAACCCTGTGTAATAGGTGAGATAAAAGAAATATGCATTATTAATATGCAGAATATGTCTCAAACTGAATGAAACATTCACTAAAATGTTTCGATCTCAATTTAACACACCTTTTAAAGGCTTTTTTTCCATTCTCTCACTTTAGTCCTAAAATTTAGCTGGTCAGGAGTCGATAAGTCTTTATAAATCTGCAGCATTTTTGTCCGTTTTATGAGAGGAAATCATGAACTCTATAAAAATAACCTTTTTAATTCTGCTCGCGTCTTATTCATTGAGTTGCACTCGATCGAAAGACCCTATAGCCCATTTCAAAATGACCATGCCCACAAAAACTCAACTCTTAGCCGCTCAAGGTCAATTTGTAAACACCCAGCAATTTAACTCCAACAATCCCACAAGCTTGAGTGATATCAATTGTTTTGCCATCGTGGTGGCTGCAGATTATTTAAATGACAGCTCCTGTAAAATTTTAGACTCCTCTGGGGTGGCCGTAGGCACCAAGCCTTTCGGACGTCTTGAAGGTTTTTTTATGTTAGGCCAAGAGGTTACTTTGCCAGCGATTCCTTCAGAACCAGGAACGGAAGGAGAGATTTCCATCTATGGAAGCAAAAGCACCACCGGAATTTGTGAACCCGCAGGAGCTATCAACGACACGAATTACACTCGCCCTGTTTTTCTAGGCTACTCCAAAGTGTTAATGAATCCATCAGATACTCCCGTCAATGTAAGAATAAACATTAGCTACACGAATGGAGCGGCAACCAATCAATTTGTTGGAGATTGCCAAGGTCCCCATGGTCCTGGTAACCATAACGACCCCGGCAACACTACGGGTAACCTTGTGTCTTACCCTACTCCCAATGATGGCAATCCACTTTATATGTTTGAAGCCGATGTTCAGACTCTCGCACCTATCATCAATGGAGAAAATCCCGTTAGCTATTCTATTTCTCCCAGCGTAACTCCTCATGGATTAATATTTGATACAAATACGGGCTCTATCAACGGAACTGTCAACTCTAGTTTTGCAAGTGCACAGACATATACTGTCACAGCCACTTATGCCAACAACACCACCACTTCGACATCCTTCGATTTGGAGTTTCCGAAACGATTCAGAGTCAACAAACTAAATACCGGCGCAGACGATGTCATAGATGGTATCTGTTACAACACGGCTGAAGGCGGATGTACACTTTTGGCTGCACTCCAAGAGGCCAATGACTCAGGAAACACAGTAAATACGCATATTCTTTTAGATGATCTCGGCACTCCGGCCCTTTTTCCTTTTGGAGTTCCCTTTGTATTTTCTAATCCAAATGCGATCGAGTTACATATTGTCGGCCATCTTGATGCCAACGGCGATCCCAACTCAGTGATGGACGCTGCTGCCAATGCTATATTACAAGTCAATGGATCTAGCAGTCTTCATCTCGTCAATTTAAAATTTATGGATGCCATGGAATCCTCTGTAGGTGGAGCGGCATTATTCTTTTCGTCCACCGGCGATTTAGTCATGGATCATGTTTACATGTATGGCAACTACACCAACGCTTCTAGCGGAGGCGGAGCTGTTAAAGTGGCTGGCGCTTCCACTGTCAAAATATTGAAATCTACCTTCGAATTAAATTCTGCAAATAACGGACGAGGCGGAGCTTTATATATAACAGGATCAGGAATCCTCATTGACATTATAGACTCTGACTTTGAATCAAATACCGTAGCCGCTTCAGGTTTTGATGGAGGAGCGATTTATATCACGGATACGGCTGCGAACCTCTTGATACGCGGTACAAGCTTCAATTACAATTCTATCGCAAATGCCGCCTGGGGAGGCGGAGCTCTATATTTTGGTGGTGCCAACCTTACTATTGAAAATTCAGCCTTTTATAATAACACAGCAACAAACAGCTCTTTTGGCGGGGCCCTGTACCTCAATATTGGCAATGCCTTATCCGATTGGTATTTCACCAATGTCTCT
>JAGRAA010000039.1 GCA_020435185.1 Bdellovibrionales bacterium
GGTATTTTTCTAATTCAAGATTAACCTGCAAGCCTCTGGCTAGAGCGGGATCATCTTCTACAATTAATATATTCACGTCGGTCTCCTTATTGGTTTGTGTTCACCAATATTTATTAGTGTAGATTATTTTTTATGAAGAGAACAAGTGTTGAGGATCTTTTTTTGGGAAAGGGGAAAGACCCTCAACACTTGTTCATAGTGTTTAATTGAATCCGGTATTGTTGTTAGCTCTTTGTTCAAAATGAGGAGGAGGCACTGGCCTTTCAACGTTACAGTTCTCAAGAGCATTTTCAACTTGCTCTCGAGTAGGGCGTTCTTTAGAAGATTCTGGATCACCGAGCAAATTATTCATACATTGCTTCTGTTCATCAGAAAGCTCTGGTTTATGATCTCTTCTATGTGGGGGTGCTTCTATCCCGCAGTTTTCAAAGGCCTGCTGCATTTGTGCACGAGAGGGACGTTTTGATTCATCGGGTGAGCCAAGCTCAGATTCTAAGCAGCTCTTTTGCGTGTCGGTGAGCTCGGGTCCTTTGGGGCGTGCAAAGCCAAAAGATGTTCCTAAAGTGATCATTAAAAAAATGATAATTCTTGTTTTCATAGTGACTCCTCCAATTGAGAGTTTCTTGTCCTTTTTGAGTATGAATAAGCACTATTGAACAATTGTGGATTATTTTAAAAAACTCTAATTTATTGATATAATTGACTTATCTTACTGGCATAAGGTCATTTGTCCTGTTGAGCTGTAGAGAGTGTATCCGCTGCAATTGTAACCGTAACAAACCACAGGCATAAAAGTATAGTAGTAATAATAGTAGTATGTTCCGTAGCAAGAATAGGTATTAGTGGTTGTCGTTGTAGAAATTGTACTGCTAATGAGTTTGCTGCAAAACTGATTGTCTACAACCACATTGCCTTGGACATTATCAATGCACTGACTGTTGGTGTACGAGAATGCATCTGAACCACAATAAGCAGAGTTGGCGGTTTGGCCTGTGGTTATGTATATGCAATTGTTTCCACTATAAGCAAACAGGGAATTCGCCGTATTAGTAGAGCTGCAATAGCTGGTGTTCACTGTTTGGTTCGTGGATGAAGAATAACAATAACTTCCACTCCAATAGTAGGTTGTACTCGTAGTGGTTCCGCTCGACCCCGAAGAATCTTTACTGCAACCGATGAGATAGGATGGTAATCCTATGAATAAAATTATTTTTAAAAAAGTATTTAGCTGTTTCATAACAATCTCCTTGGATCAACGAAACAGCAACTCTGGGACCAATTTTAATAAATTAAAAAGAACATCGATAATTTTAAAGAAAAAAGAATTGTGGAAACAGTATGGAAGGTATTGAAATGACTATATTTTTTAAAACAACCCAAGAGTGTCACCAAAATGGTGACACTTGGTGAGCAAAATCTTAGCGAGCTCGAGCTTCTTTGAAGGAAGGCTTGTTTTTTCTTTGAGAAGGTCTACCACTACTTTTTTTAAAATCTTTTTGATGGTTCTTCTTAGGACGTTTTCTTTTTCTGTCCGGATTTGATGGGCCAGAGTCAGGCAACAAGGCGTCTGGGATTTCATATTTTTTAACAATTTTATTCCAGTAGCGATTTTCTTGAGGGGTAACAAAACTTATCGCCTCTCCCTCAGCACCATTTCTTGCTGTTCTTCCCACTCTGTGAACATAGTCTTCGTCTTGCATGGGTAAATCAAAATTAATAACGTGCTCAACATGAGGGATATCCAATCCTCTGGCTGCCACATCCGTAGCGCATAAAACTCTCGTCTTTCCATTTTTGAAGGACGCAATGGCCCTATTACGTTGACCCTGAGAGCGCCCACCGTGAATGACGTCCACTTTAATTCCAAAATCAGACAGGTGACGAGTGAGTTTGTCTGTTCTCACTTTGGTTTTGAGGAAAACGATGACAGATCCACTTCTTGAATTAAGTTCGTCTAAGATATGGTTGTCTTTGTCCTTAAGGTTCACTTGAACCACCGATTGTTTAATCTTAGCCACAGGTCTGGGGTTATCAATCACTAAAAGCTCTGGGTTATTGAGATAGTTAGAGGCCAAGGCTTTTACCTTTTTATCTAATGTGGCTGTAAAGAAACTGGTTTGTTTCTCTTTTGGCAAATATTTAGAGATTTGCTCTAATTGCGGGGCAAAACCCATGTCAATCATACGATCCCCTTCATCGAGAACCACGTGATTTACTTTGTGAACCTGAACAGTATTTCTTTTGAGGTGATCAATAAGTCGACCAGGAGTGGCCACGATAATTCGAGGTTTTCTTTGCAAAGATCGAAATTGTTTTCGAATATCTTGGCCTCCAATTAAATTAGTAGTGTGGAACTTCTTATCATTGGAGATTAGTGATACTAAGAAATCAGAAATTTGCATGGCTAACTCTCTTGTTGGAGCTAAAACCAAGCCTTGGGATTTAGGATTCTCGATGAGAAACTTTACCATCGGAATAATATAAGCTCCGGTTTTTCCGGAACCAGTTTCTGCACAAGCCATGACATCTTTGCCTTCAAGAATTAATGGAATAGCCTGTTTTTGTATTTTTGTGGGTTCTACAAATCCGATTTTATCAAGGGATTTAGAGAGAAGGGGTGGAAGAGAAAGTTCTTCAAATGTATGCATAGATTTTACCTTTTTCTACTGGGGTTCATCGCGATAAAGAGAACATAGCATATCCAGATTCCCTTAAAGGATGGGTTGATATACTGACTTTATTGCTGCATGTCAATAAAATGTGAAGCCTCTGTAGTTTTTAGATGAGAATCCCAAGATTTAGGCTATCTTATTGATTTTTCAGGCTCTATGAACGGATTCAGGGCATTGACGCTGCATGGAGGGATAAGTTAGAGTCCTTTTCAGCAATTCATTAAGGAGAGAACTTGGGCATTATCAGACATTTTGATCTTAAAAAATTCAAAACTAACTATGGATTAAAGCATTTCTTTGAAACTGGATCTTTTAAAGGCGAGGGGATTAAGCATGCTCGTAAATTTGATTTCGAGAAGATCTGGTCTAGTGAGATTATGGATGAGTACGTTCAACTTTGTCAGGATCGCTTTGCAGAGGATTCAAGGGTTAAAATTTATAAAGGTACAAGTGCTGATATTATCACAAATGAAGTCAGTAAATTAGATGGTCCGACTCTCTTTTGGTTAGATGCCCATTTCCCTGGAGCCGATGGCGGATTAAGGGAGTATGATGAGGAAAAAGACTTTCATTTAAAGTTTCCTCTTCAAAGAGAAATTGAGTTGATTGCAAAGGTCAGACTGGGGCAAAAGGATGTGTTTATTATAGATGATCTATGGATCTATGATGAGTCTGAGTTTCAAAGTGGATATTTGCCTGAATACATTACACCTCCTAAAGATAGAAGTATTGATTTTATTATAGAAAATTTTGGTAACACCCACCATATTATTCGATGCTACGACCATGAGGGATACATTATTTTAATTCCAAAGGAGTTTGATCCAAAAGTGTACTTTACGGATCAGCAGTTTTTAAGACGTAACCTTCCTTTTCTTTTTAGTAAGAATGAGAGCCAACATAGATTGCAAAAGGATTAAGGAGAAGCTACGTCTTTTAGTAAATTCAAAGATTATATCAATGCCGACTAATACAAACATCTGAGAGACTTTGGTTTTCTGCTTGAGATAAGTTAAAAAATTGAAGTGGTTCAATTAAAGGCTGACCTTCTTGATCTCCAATTTTCCAGTTTAAACTCCATATTCCATGCATTTCAATAAAAGCTATTTGGCCTAAGATGTAGGTGTTGGAGTCTTGATCTATTTTAAAATCGTAGCCCGTTCCATGGTGATGTCCATTCATCATTTTCATGTATGGGAAGACGACAAGGTCAGGAAGGATAACCAGGGTTCGAAGGGAGTCTTCTTTTTTCCACACAGCAAGCCGCGCTCGTGAATAGACCCACTTTTGAGGGATTTCGTCATTTGGAATTAAGTAAGGACTTTCTTGTTCTACTTCGTAAAACTGTCCTCTCAACTTTTTCTCTCCATTCATCCACTCTAGATCTACGCAATAAATGGTTGAATTTTCGTAAATCTCATAGGGGCAAGCCGAAGAGGCATTCGCCAGCGAGGATCCTATTAAAATGTAAAATACAATAATGAGTTTCATGTTTTCTCCTTTTCGTAGGGTTAAAAGTAATTGTAGTTGAGGTTAAAGCTCAAAGTTTTGTTGAGGAGGGAATTTCTTGCAGGACCAATTAACGATTGATCAGAGTAAGTGAGTGCCATCGTCCACCAGTCGTCGATTGGTTTTTGAAGTCCAGCCACAAGTGTATAGCTTTGACTCGGCTGCGAAGACTGATTAGAGGGTAAGGTTGTTCTACCGGAGAGGTGGTTAAAGGTGATTCCAGAATTCAGCTGAATATCTTTAATTTGACTTGCGTAGCTCATTAGGAAAGCCACTGAACTATCGTTAAAGTCTGAAACCTGCACATTTCCGAAGTCTTTTGAATACAGTGTAAGAGTTTTAAATTGTAGAGTTATGGAAAACGGGTAATAGGTTTTTAATAGAGTGATGCCTAAACCCGATCCCCATTGGTTGTGACCGGTGACTTGTGTTCCTTCACTAAGTCCACCGGGTTCAAAGACAGAAAGCCCGGTAGGTATATTCAGCAAAGCCGTAATAAACACTCTAGGCTTCCAATAAGAAAAACTAAATTCGGGATAGATTTCATAAGAGTAGCCAAACAGGCTATCACTCAAGTGAGAGGATGAAGCTTCGGTGAAAGAGTTAGAATAGATCCCTGTTTGATGGCTGAAGCTTAAAAAAACTTGATGGAGTTCTTTGAATGTAGAGGCTACAGTTAAACTGAGAGAGTTAATTCTTCTTCGTTTTTCACTCCAAGGTAAAAAGGATTGGTCATTGAAGACTCTCCCTTCGGTTTCTAAAGCCGAAAAGCTAGTTGATAAATTCAGTCTTTGTTGGGAGTTGAGAATGGTGAAACTTGAGGGACTTTGACCACAACAGCTTCCTGCAAAAGAGAAAATGGGCCTTAATAAAATTAAGATTATTGTAAAAATTCTGACCATGATATTTTGTCCTGTATATTAAAAGCACTATTCATAATTTGAAGTTCATTTTTCCATTCTCCGGACATATTGTATTTAATATGTTCGTTAATGTAGATGCCAGGGGAGAGCTCTTGAAAATATCCAGCGTCTTCTAGAGGATGTCCCATGCTCGGCATAGTCGCATAAAATTCTATGCTCAGGTCTGAGGGCAGAGAATGTAGTTCTTGATTTTTGTAAAGAAAGACAACGAGGGTATTTTCTTTATCTACTTCGCCATAGGGACCTTTGGCCCAATAGTATTTTGCTGAATAGGGAGTTTGAGGGAAGGCGGCTTTGTGGGAGTCTGAATTGGGAATAGGAGCGAGTTTCTGCGTAGGTGAATTGCAAGAGGAAAGAAAAATAAACATAAAAAGCAAGAGGAGTTTCATTAAAACCTCCCATGAAAAAGCCTGAGTCAA
>JAGRAA010000040.1 GCA_020435185.1 Bdellovibrionales bacterium
TTGTTCTTTTTTTAACTCTCTTATTTTATTTGTATTATTTTTTACATTTTCAAAAGGTTCTTCTTTTTCTAAATGATGATGCTTTTCGTGAGCAAATAATTTTAAAGATAATAAAATGATAATACATATTTTTTTAATCATGAATAACCTCAGCTTTATTCAAAGATCGCTCTTTCCATAGAGCGAAAATAGCTGGGTAGACAAGAAGCTCCAACATAAAAGAGGTAAAGATTCCTCCAATCATGGGAGCAGCCATTCGTTTCATAACATCGGCTCCACTGTTTGCCGAACTAGCCCACAGAATAGGAAGAAGAGCCATAAAGGTGGTGAGTACGGTCATCATTTTAGGTCGAATTCGTTTGACCGCGCCAATATGGATGGCCTCTTTTAAATTTTCGAAAGAGTTCATTTGTCCTGAAGATTTTTTCTTTTGATAGGCTAAATCTAGGTAAAGAAGCATATAAATTGCTGTTTCAGCATCGACGCCTAACAGAGCGATAAGGCCCACCCACACCGCAATACTTAAATTATAGTCCAAAGCATAGAGAAGCCAAATGGCACCTATGGCCGAAAACGGGATGGCCAACAATACAATTGAGGTTTTAATTGCAGATCCTGTATTCAAATAGATGAGAATTAAGACAATTAGCAAAGTGATGGGTAGAACAATCTTCAGTTTTTCTTTAACTCTTTCCATGCTTTGGTACTGGCCACTCCAAGTCAAAGAATATCCTGAAGGGAGATCTAATTTATCGGCAACAATTTTTTTTGCTCTAGATACATAATCACCAACATCAGATGTGTCTAAATCGATATATACATATCCAGAAATTAGACCATTTTCATTTCTAATCATACCGGGACCATTTAGCAATTCAATGGTTGCTACTTCAGAAAGAGGGATTTGATATCCTTTCGGAGAATCTAGAAGAATGCGTTTGATGTCCTCTTTATTTTGCCTAAAGGCCCGAGCATATCTTACGTTTACTGAATATCTTTCTCTTCCTTCAACGGTGGTGGTGACATTTTTTCCACCTAATGCTGTTGCTAATGTATCTTGTGCGCTTTGAATCGATATTCCGTGTCGAGCTAAAGCCTCTCTATTGAAGTTAAAGTCAAAAAAGTACCCGCCCGCCACGCGTTCGGCAAAAACGCTTCGGGTGCCTTTGACATCATTTATGATCTGCTCTATTTCAATTCCAATTTTTTCTATTTCAGTTAAGTTTGATCCAGAAATTTTTATACCTATGGGAGTTCGAATGCCTGTAGTGAGCATATCGATGCGACCTTTGATAGGCAGTGTCCAGGCATTTGTAAGCCCTGGGAATTTCATTTTTTGATTCATTTCATGAATGAGTTCCTCCCAACTCATATAATCGGGAGTAACCCATCGAAAGGGTATTTGTAAAGCTTCAGGCCAGTCTGAATACCATCGTTTTACTTTTCTCCATTCTCGTTGGTCTTTGAGAACTATAACAGTTTCCATCATTGAGAGAGGAGCTGGATCAGTAGCTGTATTGGCGCGTCCAGCCTTTCCATGAACACTTAAAACTTCAGGAAAACTTTTTAAAATCTTATCCTGTTTTTGTAGCAAGTTTTGTGCCTCGGTAATCGAAATTCCTGGCATGGTTGTTGGCATATATAAAATGGTGCCCTCATTCAGGGGAGGCATAAATTCAGATCCGAGTTTGAAGTAGACGGGGATTGTGGCTAGGACCATTATAATTGCTGTTGCAACAACTTTTTTTCTATTTTCGACAACCCAGTCTACAGCGGGCCCATAGAGTTTAAATAAAAATTTGCTAATAGGATGATTCTCTTCAGATTGTATGTTTGGTGCGAAAAGAAAATTCATTGTCTTTTTAAACCACAAAGGTCCTTTTGAAAACTCCTTACTTCTTGTAAATAAAACTAAAAGAGCGGGAACTAGAGTAACAGAAAGTACGGAGGCTACTAACATAGCTAAGGTTTTTGTGTAAGCAAGAGGTTTAAAGAGTCTTCCTTCTTGAGACTCAAGAGCAAAAATAGGTAAAAAAGAAACGGCGATGACTAAGAGTGAGTAAAAACTGGCTGGTCCGACTTCTTTAATGGCAGAGATAACAATCTCTGAAGTTGATAGAGAAGGGTTTGAACTTTTAGATTCCTCAAGTTTTTTATGACAGTTTTCAACAACCACTATGGCTGCATCTACCATCGCTCCAATGGCGATGGCTATGCCTCCTAAAGACATAATATTTGCAGAAACATTCATAAGATACATTAAAACAAATGAAATAATGACCGCCGTAGGAAGGGCAATAATAGGCACCAATGCACTGGGAATATGCAGGAGAAAGAGACTGATTATGATAGCGACGACAATCATTTCTACTATCAGTTCATGAGTAAGAGTCTGAATAGAGCGTTGAATCAATTCGCTTCGGTTGTAGGTCTCAATGATTTGCATTCCATGGGGAAGAGAAGGTTTTAAGTCCCCTATCTTTTTTTTAATACGTTCAATCACTAGGTTTGCATTCTCGCCAAACCGCATGACGACAATTCCTCCTACTGTATCCCCGAGACCATTCAGGTCTCCGACCCCTCTTCTGATGTCTGGTCCTTGGGTAACACGTGCTACATTTTTTACGTAAATAGGAATTCCTTTTTTATTGACACCAACAACGATATTTTCAATATCTTTGCGACTTTTTGCATATCCTTTTGCTCTTATCATATATTCAATGCCAGAAAATTCTATGACTCGAGCTCCAGTTTCGTTATTTCCTTGTTTGATGGCTTGAGAGACAGTGGTCAGAGAGATATTGTAGGCTCTTAAGGATTCAGGATTAATCTGTACTTGATATTGATTTTGAAATCCACCAAAAGAAGCAATTTCTGAAACCCCAGGAACAGACTGAAGTTGGTATCTTAAAAACCAATCTTGAAAAGATC
>JAGRAA010000041.1 GCA_020435185.1 Bdellovibrionales bacterium
CTGCTTGATCTCTTTTTCATCCTGTTTAGTGGAGATCTCTATTCCGTTTGGGAAAGCAGATTTAAAATGCCCTTGAATTTTTAAACCCATGTATATAGGTTCAGAACCTTCATGAAACAGGTCCCACAGAGCGACAGGGTTTCTTAACATTTGTTGTTGAGCGCGGTAGGTATTTCCTTTGTCTGTAGTACTAATAATTGGAGTTATATTAATGTTGGTGATTTTTTTGTCTATTACGTTTAGTGCTCCCGGATATATAAAAAGGTTGGAGTTTAATGAGGAGGAGATTACATCTTTATAAGGAGAGGTACAGCGTTGGTCGCAGTTGACAAGGGCAATAAGTCGTTGGGGAGGGGCGTCTGGACTCACTCTTCCGGCGGCTGACAAATATTTATCTCCTGCAAAGATATGGCTCTCCATTTTAACATTCCATTTGCTCATTAATGCCTCTAAATTAGAACTTGCGTCGTTCTGCGCTCCGACTGAGTCCACCATAGCAAATGGATCTATGAGCAATACAACGGGTTTACCTTTTAGAACAAACTGATCGATAGCGAACTGGGTTTGGTCACTAAAATTTTTAGGGTGAACAACCAGAAGTAAATCAACGCCATTGATTTCATGGGCATTTAAATCTATTTTTTTTACATTATAAAAATCTTTGAGTTGTTGAATTATGATCCAAGACTCCTCGGGAGTTCTTCCTTGCATTCTCATCATCTGTGCAACGTATGGGCTGATGTCATCATTGACAACATTTAGCGAAGAAAGTATCCCTAAAGTTTTTTTGCTTTGATGTTGAGACTTATAGATAAGTTTGGTGATTTCATATTCTAAATTTTCTTGCTCTTGGGGATTGAAAAATTCTATGGCAGACTCTCCGCCGCTTTCATTGATTAATACGAGTCCAAAAATGTAGCTTTCTGTCTCGGTGATATTAAATTTTTTGAGACCGTGAGCAAGTGCCTCTTCTTCTTCTACCGTGTCAGGACGAGGATCTATGACCTGTAATGTTATTTGATTATGAGAATTATCTACATATTCTTCTAAAAGATCATTTACGTATCTAAAATAATTATTAAACTCTCTAATCCCTTCAGAACCTTTATTTGCGGCAGTTTTAGAGTAATACAGTTTCATTTTAAGGGGCTGGCCTATTTTTGATAGTATTTTTTTTGACCCAGAACTCAGTGTATATAAATGTTCTTCACTAAAATCTATTTTTACTTTTCTGGTAAGAGTGGAGCCTATATGGATTATAAAAGTAAAAATAAGAACACCGAAAATAATAGAAAAAATTTTATTTAATTTGGTCATTTTATTTCTCCTAATTTGCTCTGTTGTACTTAAGAAATTCAATTGAGCCTAAAAGCCAAGCTATTATTAAAACCGAGTAAAACCATAAGTCACTCAATCTAAAAACACCATTTGAGAGCACTTCATAATGATTGAGTAAGCTTAAGCTTTCAAAGAGGTGAAGAAAATATTTTGGAAATAAATTAGAAAGCATTTCTAAAATCGGTGGAGAGCCCGCGGTCAACAAGGTATAAGAGACCACTACTGTGAGGATAAAACTAATCACTTGGTTTTTTGTTAGCGCTGAGAAGAAGCTGCCAATGGCCAGAAATACACCTCCTAAAAGGAACGCTCCTATGTAGCCAACAAAAATGACATTCAAATCTGGATTCCCTAAATATATTACAGTTAAGACCATTGGGAAAGTGCAGAGCAAAGAGATTCCAATAAAAATCCAAGAGGCTATAAACTTGGAGATAACAGCTTGAGGAATGGTAATAGGGAGAGTGAGTAGGAGTTCGATGGTTCCACTTTTTCTTTCTTCGGCCCATAAACGCATGGTGATGGCAGGGATTAAAAAAATATACATCCAAGGAATATAGCCAAAAAAACTACTGAGGTCGGCTTGCCTTTGAATAAAGAAGTTTCCTTTGCCGATTTCAAAGGTTGCGTTACCAATTCCAAATAAAAAGATAATCAAGAATATATATCCAAGAGGTGTTGTGAAGTAGTGAAGAAGTTCTTTTTTAATGATGCTTCTCGTGGCGTGATTAAAAAAGGGTTTCTTTGTCATAATTGCACTCCTTCTACAGGCTGATTTGTGGTGAACGCTCTGAAAACATCATTAATACTATGATGTGTCGATTTTTGTTTGAGCTTTTCAGGAGAGCCATCAAAAAGAATTTTACCTTTAGAGATAATGATGGCTCTATTGCATATAGCGTCAACCTCTTCAAGTATATGAGTTGAGATAATAATACATTTTTTCTCAGCCAATCCTTTAATGAGTGATCGAACTTCATGTTTTTGATTAGGATCTAAGCCATCTGTTGGTTCATCTAGAATTAAAATAGGTGGATCATGAATCAAGGCCTGTGCTAAGGAGACCCGACGTTTAAATCCTTTAGAGAGAGTTCCTATGTTTTGATGACGAACTTCTTCTAAGGAACAGGTTGCAATGACCTTATCGATGGCAGAAGGTGTATTATCAAGGTTTCTCATTTCTCCTATGAAGTTTAGAAACTCATATACCGTGAGGTCGTCATAAAGAGGAGCGTTTTCTGGTACATATCCTACAAATTTTTTGAATTGAGTTTCACTGTCAGTGACGAGTATGTCATTAAGGAGAATCTTTCCGGAAGAAGGGGCTAAAAAACCGGTGATCATTTTCATTGTGGTCGATTTTCCTGCTCCATTTGGACCAAGAAAGCCAACCACCTCTCCTATTTTTGATTCGAAAGAAACATTATTTACGGCAAGAATTTCATTGAATTGCTTTGATAAACCAGAAACTTTAATCATAAAGACTCCTTGAGGTTCATATTGAATGCCTAAAATATAAAATAAAGGCTGATAAAAATTAAAGAGAAATTCTATTATTTAGAAAGTATTTCGTGTGGTGTCAGAATTTAGGTTGTGCGACCAAGTTTGGGGATTTTAACCGTTAAAAGACCATCTTTGCGCTCTGTGATAATGCTTTTCTCATGAATGGGATGATCAAGATTATATTCTTTGCGGTAGGTCTGAAAGGTATGAGTGGCCAGCTTTTGATTATCATTGGCGTATTGATCCTCAAAGCTGCGGACTCCTTTGAGGACGACTTTATCTTTTTGGACAACCACATCAATATTGTCGACTTCTTGCGGTGGGATTTTCGCTTCAAAGATGTATGAATTGGGTGTATCAATGAGTTGGGTTGGTATTTCTTTAAGCTTATAGAAATTGTCGTCCTTTTTATCAGCGTAATTTTTGATTTTTTCAATGATGTCTTTTTTCTGCTCCAGGGTGGCTTTTATCAGCCTTTCTTTCTGTGAGTGTAGGGTCATTTCATTAGATTTTTGATTTTCGTTAAACCTTTTCTGAAATTCTTCTCGTTGATTCAGTAAGGCTCTCTTGTAGATTTTATCGTTTTGTCTTTGATGGGTTTCGAAAGCTTGCCTTTCAGAATTTAATTGTTCTTTGTGTTTTTCTTTAAGGAGGTCAAGCTCTGTTTTGTGGTAATCTTTAATGGCTTTTTGCTCTTTTTCAAATTTGGTTTCTTGTTCGGCTTTTAGAGTGTCGTTTTCTTGATGGATTTGTTTAATTTGTTGAGAGTATTCGTCTCTCACATGTTTTTGGGTGTTTTCCCCACGTTCGATTTCTTGGTGTAAGTTGTCTTGGTTTTGTTTTTTTGTCTGATTGAGGTGAAATTCTCCTTCATACTGTGCTTTTATTTTTTCGTCATGGAGACGTTTTCTCGTGGTTTGTACGGCTTTAGATCCTTTTAAGGATTCAGTTCTGTATTTTTCATCGTTTTGTAATTGTAAATCTTTTAGGCGTTGATTTCCTACGGCGGCTTGCTTTTTATATCTATCGGCATAGGTTTTTTTCTGTTCGTTTATAATGCGTTCCTGTTCTTCGTTGATTTCGTTTATTTTAATGTGTTCATTACGTTTATGATTTTGAATGGACTCTTGAGTATTCTGAGCTATTTTAGAGATCTCTTGATTGCTGGATTGAGCTATTTTTCGTTGGTGTGCAAGTTCTCTCTCTTGAACTTCTTTAGTGTTACTTTTTAAATCCGTAATTATAGATTGTTCATGGCTTCTTACTTGATCAATTTTACTCTTTGCGAGATCTTGTTCTTTGGTGAGACCTTTTTGTAAATTAGAAAGTTTTTGGTCATGTTGGGATTTTAATGCGAGATAACGCTTTTCGAGATCTTGCTTGGCATTAAAAGACTTTTTTTCTGTTTGTGATCTTAGGTCATCTATAGAATCCTTTGCTTCTTTTTTGATATGATTAATGCTTGCGGCTGTGCTGGATTGAATTTCTTCTTTCTTTTTACTATAACGAGATCTTAGATCCTGGATTTGACTTTCGTTTTCATCGACAATTTTCTTTTTAGTATTGTTGTACTGCTCTTGTAAAAGATTAAGATCATGTTGGTTTTTTTTACTGATAGAGACTGAATCCGCCATTCTTTTATTTTAAAAGAATCTCTTTCTCGTGTCGTCGTAGGGGAAATAAATTAGTCAAAAGACTGAGGAAAAATTTTCCGGTGAAAGGTTAATTAAGTTTCGGATTGGGACACAAAGCCTTGAAGTGAGCAGAATATCCGTAACACATCCAAGAATCTGAGTAAGTCACAGTCTCATTGCTCTTTATGGAGTAATAGGTTTGATATTGGTAAGGATCTAGGGTTGAAAAGACAACTCTTTCGGTTTGATTTTCGATGTTGGTGATATGGAGTTGAAAGACTCGATACTCGGCCCTAGACTGGAGTGTAAAAAAAAATAGCAAAAGCGCTATGCTTAAATGTAATGCAGTCCTCATGTGGTCTTATCGGCTTTTCTGGACTGAAGTTTAGCTAACAATGATCGACTGTGACTTACCGCGAGATGGTAAGAGCTCATTGGTTTTTAATGCTTCCAGACGGCGGCAGTTTTAACTGTGCTCTCTACGATATGAAAATAAGTGCGAACCAGCGTTTCTAGGCTCTCTGGGTCTAACTCTCTAATGTATTCGATTTTCTTTTCAAAGGTGTCTTTTAAAATAAGATTGTTAAGTAGGGTTTGAACTTTTTCGATATTGTCTTTTTGGAAAAAGTCTAAGTTTTCAGTGGGAGTTTGCAGAATTTTAGAGAGAGTCTCTTTATCAAACAATAAATGTAAGCCATTCATTGACTGAAAGAGCAGGTGCTCTATTTGTTTTAAGTTTTCTTCCTTGAAACTTATCTTAACATCCATATGTACCAACCCTGTACACTTTTATTCTGAACCTTTATTAACTATTTGATCAAGCTATTTTTATCAGAAGTTTGACGCAAAATGCTGTTGATCATAATATAATGAAAGGGCATCCTGTCGTCTGTGTCCTTTTGCGTATCAGAGTGATACACTTATGGGTTTAAAGATATAGCTGTTTAAAGATTTAGTTGTTTAAAGTAGTCGAATAGGGAAAATATTGATGAAGCATTTAAAGACAAAATTGAAAAAAAAAGAAGACCCTATTGAAGATAGCATTGTCATTGATCAAGAAAAGGGTTTGATATTTTCTTCGGAGGAAGAATTATATCAGCATTTTTTTCAAGAAATCGAAACTCTTGAAAGTCAATATTTTGAATACCGTAGAAATGTGAATGATATTCCAGAGTCCGAGTTTGGTGATCACGAAGATAAGCTAGGACTCACTTTAGAGGTTCCTGATGAAGTCTGGAAAGCAGAGCTCATCGAAGGGCACGATTTTCATGTTTATATTAAAGTTTTTGGTGGGGAGTCAGAGAGTGATGAGGTTGTCTTTTATACCGCTGTGGCTTATTTGACTCATAAAATTCCAAGCTTTGTCTATCTTCATTTTCCAAGTAGAGAAGAAGACCTTGTCGATAGATATCGAGTAGGAGAATTGGTTTTTAGTAGGGCTCAAGCTATGGCAGCCCCAGGAGCAATAGACGGTGATGCTCTCGGGGAAGGGGACGATTTTGCAATTGGTCTTTATGAAGCTATGCTGATGGTTCGTGGCGCTCGAGATATCACTGAAGAGCATTTTAAAGACTATGCCCATCTTCGAGAAGAATCGGTGGAGCAAGCTGATGAAATTTGGCGAAGCGATGATTCTATGGGTAACGTGCTAGTGAATTTCATAAAAGAATTTCCTGACGAGAGAGACGGCCAGGGTGTCTTTTATATAGTGGTGACTATTGAAGATATCCCTAGTAATAGTCATGCACTTCTATTTTCGTTTCCTACCTGTGATCATAACCTAGTCGATCGATACCGACATGGGGAAAACCTTCAGGCCGACGAAGTTACTCAGGAAGCCAGCCATTAAATGCTTGGCGATTCTTTCATGAATTCATTACACCAGTTTTCTGTTTGTTCGTAATAAACCTCATCGCTCCAGCCAGATCCCAATGATCCGTAAAGAGGGTGGATCTCTTGGAGAAGGGCGCTGTCGTGAGTGTTTATATACACTTGAGGATCAGCATAAAATTGAGGGAGCAAAAAGTTCACATTATTAACAGCAGATCCACCACTAATAGGGTATTCACCAATATTGATGGCATCGTATGAGATGGAAGTATCGTAGAGAACTAAGATATGCTTTTGTAAAAAGTTGTCAGAAGTTATTCCCCAGCCAGAAGAATATTGCCCTACTATATAGTCCACTACAGATTTGGAGATTTCAGTAAATTTTTTCACGGAGTAATTTTCACGAATAAATTCTCCTGTAATAATATTTTGTACGGCGAATTCAACAGGAGCTTGACGATCATGAGGAGAGCTGCCGTTTTCTTGTCCCCACAAATGAAGCTCTATTTTATAGTTTTCAGTTTGATACGTTCTTGTGGGTAAAGAAAGTAATCTAAGATTAATTTTGTTAGGGTTTACGATTCCGTTTTCGTAGTAGGCCGAAGCGATCCCTTTTACGCTCATACTGTCATATCTAAAAGCGTTACAATCAGCGAGTCTTCCGGATAGATCTAAGGTGGACTCATTGCTGGTCTGACGACTGCTCAAGGATTCATTGTTTTTTGCTATTTTGCTTCCGCCACAAGCTGCTAAATAGAAGCTGGAAAGAATAGCTATAAGTAACTGTCCAAATTTATATGTGGGTTTCATGTTTCCTCCCCGGTATACCTTTGTATAAGAGCAATGGATGTGCCAAAAGCATTAAGACAAGTCATTGAATAATTTAGTAATTTTAATAGGTTAAAGGAAAATAAAGTGTTTCATAATGAGACTGTTTTTTGATCCATTAGGGTGTGACAAGAAACGTTAATCTGAGGAATTCAATAAAAAATTGATTTCCATTCTAACTTATTGAAATTACAGTGAGCAAATGTTGCGAAAATTTATTTTAATCATTTGTTTAGTTTGTATACATGCTTTTGGGGTTTTAGGATGCCAGAGCTTAAATAAAAGCGATGTAAAGGATGTGAGTCAGACAGAATTTGATATAAAGCTTGTTCCTCATCGAGGACGGGTGGACCGGCAAAAGTTTGTTTCTCATATCACTCGTCAGGATTACGAGGATGGTCAGCTTGTTCGCGATAAGAATCAGTCTGTGGACTTTGAAATTCAATCTACGGATATGAGTTTAAATGAAAATATTCAATTATTGGTAGAAACAATAAAAAAAACGGGAACAGTTTCTTTGAATTCTATGGCTCTCCCTGAAGAAGGAGAGTCTATCAAGTATGTATATACTCCTAAGGGTGAAGTGATAAAGGTCGACGGTAAGCCTGAAGGAACTTTATGGTATTTGTCGCCTTTTCCGATCCCGGAAAAATTGGTGCGCATGGGGGACAGCTGGGTCAGCAAAGAGCAGTGGGTGGATGCCCAGTCTGGATTGGTCCTTGAGTTAGAATTGGTGGGGATTTTGAAAAGAGCGTTTTCTTGTTTTGAAAAGGACACTTGTTTGGAGATAGAAATTTCTGGAGGAGTGAATTTGCCAGAAGAAGTGAAAAAAAATATGCGTTATCAAAGTAAAATGCAAGGAAGGATCCTCTTTAATATGACCAATAGTGCAATCCTTTGGAGTTCTTATCAGAGCGGTGACGATATAGTAATGGGAGATAAAAGATCTAAAAATCGTTCTTGTACCATGAGCTATCAGGTTTTTCCTGAACAGGAGTCTATTGAAAAGTTAATAACAGATAAATCCTGTGATCCAGCTAAGGAATCGAGTAAGAAAAATCCTTTTTTATAAATACGCCCAAGTTATTCCATCACCGCCAGTGTGTTCTTGGCCGGCAGCCCATTTTTTAATAATAGGGCTGCGAGAGAGATAGCTACGCACGGATTTTTTTAAAGTGTCGGTGCCATGTCCATGAATAATTTTAACTCTGTCTTCTTGGTTTAAAACCGCTTGATCTAATTGTATCTCAATTTCACTAATGGCATCTTCAACAGAAAATCCCCTTAAATCTAATGTTCGGTCAGTTAACACCTGATGAGCTAAGCTAGCGCTGGATTTCTTAGTGGGATGAGCTTTGATTCCTTTCGGAAAAGTTAATTGTTGCCACGGAACAGATAGTCTCATGCTCTCACTCATTACTGTTACTTCTCCACGATTATTGGTCGCACTTTGGGTGATCCCGTCTCGTTGTAGAGAATTTATGAAAACCTTAGTGCCTGGAGGAAAGTATTTATCAAAATCGTCTTTTGTATCAATAGTAATTTCTTTAGGAGTGTTCGTACCTTTAACGATTTTTGGCAAGCTATCTTTGATTTTCTCAAATTCTTCATGCTTCTTAAAAAGAGAGTCCACTCGAGCTGAACGAATTTTTTCGTCTAAATCCTGCTTGAAGGAGTTAAGCTCTTTTTCCAGTAAATTATTTTTTTCTAGTTCAAATTGTTTAATTTGTGCTTTGTACTTTTGCGCCTCAGACTTGGTTTCTGTGAGTTGCTGTCTAAGACGAATATTGAGTTCAGAGACTTGTTCTTTAAGCGTTTCCACTTCTTTTAGACGGTCCATATAAAGTTTGGATTCGGGGCTTAGATAATTGAGAGCGCTATCAATAATACTTTTTTCTACCCCTACACGCATCGCAGTTTTGATGGCTAAACTATCGCCAGGGATACCAAGTAGAAAATTATAACTTGGGTTACCAGAAGTCTTATCATATTCGAGACTGCCATTAATAACACCGGAGTTTTTATTCCACCCAATTTTTAAGGGACTTAAGTGAGAGGTGATGACCCCAAAACAGAGGTTATCTGAAAATCTTTGAATAAAGCTTCTGGCGAGTGCTGCCCCCTCCTCAGGATCTGTGGATCCACATATTTCATCGACTAAGATCAAATGTTGTGGGCCGGATGCAGATAGGCTTTGGTTTAAGGAAAGCAGATGAGCGGCGAAGGTAGAGAGGTTTTCATCTACACTTTGCTGGTCTCCAATGGAGGTGTAAATTTTATCCATAAAAGGGATTCTGGAATCTTCACTGCAGCAAACTAAGAGACCACATCTTGCCATTTGGACAGCAAGGCCAATGGATTTAAGCAAGACGGTTTTTCCGCCCGCATTGGGTCCTGATAAAAGCAGGATGCGATGTTCTGAGTTTAAAGAGACATTGTTTTTAACCACATTCTCATTGTTAATGATCAGAAGGGGATGTGCTAATTCTTTTAACTCGATATGGTTTTTTGAGAATTGAATTGATTTTGCATTTAACACTAAGCTGAGCTGAGCTTTTGAAAATAATTGATCAAAATCTAAAAGTGTTTCTTTGGCCTTTTGAATAGGAGTTTTTAAATCATAGAGATAGTTACTCAATTGGCGCAGTAGCTGTTCGATCTCTTCTTCTATTTCAACTTGAATTTGCTGAATTCTGTTGTTGAGCGGAATGATGCTTTGAGGTTCCATGAAGACGGTTTGCTTACTGTGGCTTTGAGCATGAATAATACCCTCGAAGTCATGCTGCATCCCACTTTTGATCGGTAACACCCATCGACCGGAACGGCTAGTGACAAACTTATCTTGAAGAATGGGTTGCATTTCATGAGTTTTTACCAATTGATCAAGGTTTTTTTGGATTTTACTACTGAGATCGTTTTTTTCTTTGAAGAGTTTATAAAGAGTTTCGCTAGCGTCACTTCGAATTTCTCCGCTAGGCAGAATGATTTGATCAATAGCCGACAGAGGCTCCTCGGCAGTGAGCAATTGAGACACTACATCTTTCAACCATTCTGAGTATTCATTTTTTTGTAATAAATCTCGGAGTTCAATAATCTCGATTAAGAAAAGTCTAATATCTTTCAGTTCATTGGTTTTTAATAGACCTTGATGTTCTAATCTTCTCATCCAAAGAGGGAAGAGGTCCAGGCTTTCTAAAAGAGGCCTTGGGTGGACTTTGAGGAGGTCTCTAATGATGGATATTTGGGTGAAGCTATTCTTTGCAGAAACGGCATCAGGGAGAGGGCCAAGTTGTAAGAGTTTTTCTTTCGCTTCATTGCTAGACGCGAAATGTGCTAATTTACCAAGAATTTGATCCCAATCAATATTAGATATACTCATGACTCCTCTTTACTAAGGTTAGGTTTAGTAAATAAAGCAAATAAAATTATAAAACCAATGATAATTTCATTGATCCAAGGAAATTGCATAAAGATTGTATTTATAGGGGTTTTTGAATAATGAACAGTAAAAACCGAGCTCCATGGCTTGAAAATAGGAGAGTTTGTTAGAATTGTTCCATCGGCTTCAATGGCCGTTGAAATTCCGGTGTTGGTAGATCGAATGAGAGGTCTTCGAAACTCTATGGCCCTGCTGAGTGTCATATAGAGATGCTGATAAGGTTCGGAGTGCTTTCCGAACCAGGAATCATTAGTCAAATTTACAAAGAATTGAGCTCCTTGCAAAGCGAGCTGGCGCGAAAAAGAAGGGAAGAGCCCTTCATAGCAAACTTGGTTTCCCACAATAAAGTCTTGAAAGTGCGAAACCTTAGGGCCAGATCCTCTTTCGAAATCGGCAACTTGAGGGAGCATTTTTTTGAGTTGAGGAAAGAGCTCTCCGAAGGGGAGATATTCTCCAAAAGCCAAGAGGTAAACTTTTTTATAAGGTGGACTTAAAGGAATACCTTGTTCGTTGATGTAATAGATAGCGTTTGAGGTTTGATTGTTTTCAGGATTGTGAAAGTAAGCGCCAGTGATAAGAGGAATACGGTTGGTCTTTAAAAAATTAAACAATGCCTGAGGGTATTCATCGTTGTTTTTCGTTGGACCCACTGAAGCTGGAAACGCTGTTTCTGGCCAAACAGCAAAATCAATGGACTGTTCTTTAAGGCCTTTTAGGGTGAGATTGAAGAAGCGATTTGTGATGCTTTGGCGAAAGGCTCCTCCAAACTGCGCATACTCTTTCTCTAGGTTTCCAATATTCGCTTGAACAACTAAAGTATTCAATTGAGAGTCACTGGAAGGAAGTTCAGCTTTTCGCCAAAATCCAAGAAGATTTATCGCTAAAAACAAAGCGATTCCGGAGGTCAAGGCTTTGACCAAATGTTTTGATCGAAAAGGAGTAATAAACCCCAGGGATAAGATGGCATTGATTATTATTGTTAAGGTGCTGAGCCCTTGAAATCCGACAACATCTGCAAAATGAAAACCGGGTAGACGAGCAAAAAGCCATGGATATCCAAAATTCCATGGGAATAAGGTTGGAAGAACTTCTTCACAGAGAGAAAATAATCCGGCGGCCAATAGAATCTGTGAGACCTTAGAAAGGGAGAATTTAGTTTTAATGAAATACCAAAGGGCATGGCTGACTAAAAAGTAGTACATGGCGATTGAGCAAAACAACAATAAGATCAAAATAGCTACGGGGAAAGGGAGATGACCGTGTTCTTGAGAGACGACGATGATCCAATGGAATCCTATCAGAGAAAGTGTAAACTGAGTGACGAAGGTTCTTCCTAGAATTTGCGTTAGACTTTTAGCCTCAAGCAAGCTCATCCACAAAGGAACAAAGGCAAAGAAGAGAGCCCATGGAGGGAAGGGGATGTAACTGGTGCCAATAAAAATCCCTGATAATAATGGAAAGAAAAAATTGTGCCTGGAAAATAATGTGGTAATCTTATGAGTGTTCATTCTCAAAGATTATCATTTTTTGAGGGAGGGGAGTAAATGGAAAGTTTTGAAAGATCTGAGCGAGACGTCAATAGGCCTCATCTAGATGCTAAAGAAGTTCATGAATACATTTATATTGAATGCCCTGAATGTGAAAAAAGGTATGTCGTGAATTGTTTGGATGTTGAGAATGAATTGCCTGAATTTGTATGTAATAAGTGCGAGACAGCATTTTTTGTAGACTTAAATGTTGAGGATTTTTCTCAGCCTCTTAGAGGTTTAAAGGTCCAAGAAAAAAAGGATGAGGAAGATAACGCGCTAAATCAAGATATTCGATTTTTTAAAGAAAATAAAGAGGAGCACTTTCAGTTAAAGAATGGATCAGCTACTGAAGGAGGAGCTTGCCCTAAATGTGATACCAAATACGTTGTAGGACAACCGGAGTGTTTTCGTTGTGGTTTAATTTTAAGCAAATCGACGGCACAAGAAAGAGGAACTTTAATTTCTGCAACTCCAGAATTGAAACAAGACTGGTTGAAGTTGATCACTAATTTTACGAACATTGAATTGCACAATGGATTTATTGAGCGTGCATTAAAAGAAAAAAATTTAAAATACGCGGCTTACAGGTATGGACAATTAAAAAAAATTACTCCTGACGATGATATTACTCAAGAAATGTTAGATCGAATCACTAAACTCACCGAGGCTGTCTCAGGACATTTGGTGAAAGAGCCTAAAAAAACTAAGTCAAAATTTGGAGTAAGTACCTATTTTGGAATTATAGCTGTGGCATTTGTGGGAATGGGGATGTTTTTGCCCCAGTTCAGAAATTTAGTGGGAGTAGGTGTCGCATTGCTGTTTTTAATTATAGCCATGCGACTGGTTTTTAATAAGAACTAGGCCATATACTTTATATGGCCCTTTAGATTACAACGAAGTCTCGATTATTTTGTGGCCAAATCTACTAGTTCTACTTCTTTTGGAAAACAGCTTTGGTCAGTTTTCACAATGATTTTATAAGCAGCTCTGTAAATATACCCATCGAACTCAAAGCGATCTCCTGATTCATAAACCGTAGAAGATGGAGTGACGTCACTTGCCTCATGACCAACACTTTTCGCGGCCGAGTTTAATATCTGTTGAGCGAGTTCTTTATTACGGTCCCCACATTCATCAGCATGTGCGTGGTTAGACCCAATTATTCCCAGTAAGAGAATGAATATATACTTCTTCATACGACCTCCAAAACGTCTGTATTTTTAATAGCAAAGAGGGGTTTGCTTTTTGTAAAATATTTGCCTCGAAGGAAGTATAAAGCAGGAAGGGTAAATACTGTGGTGAAAAAATAGATTCGTGTAAAAAATCATAGGAGATATATAAAAAAATCATAAACTGGTTAATAATAATTGGGCTCGGTAGTGGGGTTTTGTTTTTGCACCACTTGTTGGCCGGCTTGATCTACAATATGGCTTTTTAAGGCTTTACTAAAACTGGCTAAGTTATTACCTGACTCATCGTTTGAGAGTTCTCTGTCTTGCTCTTGATCCGGAACAAAAGAATCATTTGAGTTTTCGGCAACAGCTCCACTTAAGGTTAAACCATGATTTTTAATGGTCAAAGCTCTGTAAGTGTTGATGACTTTTCCGTATTTAGTTTTACTTTTTAAAGATTCGTCATAGTCACCCGTTTGATTGATTCTGGCAATGACTTGGTAGGCTTGCAGGTCTCTGTTGTTAGCCAAAATGAGGGCAGCCACACCGCTTACAAAGGCGGTGGCTTGAGAGGTGCCTGTCAGGTATCCAGTGGATCCTTTGTCAAAGGGGAGGGTAGAGTAAATGTTGTGACCTGGAGCTACGATATCTACTGAATTTTTGCCAAAATTGCTGGAATCAAGAATGCTTCCACCTTTCCCGTTTTTCTGTAGTCCCTTATTAATGGCTGTTACAGATATTATATTATCAAGATCATAATCTGCCGGATAATACCCTTTCATGTCTGAGTTAGAGTGTTCATTTCCGGCGGCGGCAACAAATAGAATTCCTTTGGCCCGTGCTCTTTCAATGGCTGCTTTTTCGTAAGGGCTGGGCTCTAGCCCGCCTCCAGAGTAGTTTATAATGTTTGCATTCATTTTGACGGCGTAATCAATGGCTTTCACTGTATTTGATAAGTTGTTCGCCCCGTTGGTGAGAGGATCGTAGTATTTTAAAACCATAATGCTTACTTTAGGAGAGACGCCCCAAACACTGGTTTTAGACTTTCCTCCTTCTGCTCCAATAATTCCTGCGATGTGAGTACCATGCCCATGGTTGTCTTTGAGGTTGTTATTTTGTGAAACAAAATTCCATCCATGTACATCGTCTACATAACCGTTGTTATCATCATCAACTCCATTAGTGGCTTTGTCTCTACCGAGAGCATCTTTTCCAGTTTCTCCTTTGTTGACCCAGAGATTGTCTTTTAGCATAGGATGCTTTTCTTCAATGCCTGTATCTATGACGGCTACTACAACATCTTTACTTCCTTTTATAAAATTAGATTTGGAGGTGCTCTTGAAGTCTATAAGTTGAAGGCCCCATTGCTTTCTCATTTCGGTGTCGTTGAGAATAATCTGTGAAATACCACTTTTATTGTCACTGGCTTTAGCTTGTCCGAAACCAAACTTTTTTGTTCGGCTGGCCATCTCTACAACGCCATCATCGGCTTCTGATTGGATTTCACTCTCGGAAACGGTGGTGATTTGGTCAGAATTTAAATGAAAAACAGTGTAGGCTCCAAGACCTAATAGTGCGATCAAGAATTTTATTCTCATTGCTAACCCCTTAAATTTTCTCTTTTTTAGACTTTTCATAGGAATTAGAAATGCAATTGAGGTGCCGAAGAATATATTTTAACTATTTGAAATTATTAGGTTTTACATGTGTGCCAATATGATAATTCGATCAATTGTTAGGCTGGTGTAAAGGCTTTCTACAAGTTTGCACTTAAAACTTATAATCGAGCTCAAAACTCAAATAGGTGCCCTGCATGCTAATTTTGTTGGGGGCAGCCTGGCTTGAGGGCCATTTCACCTCTTCATTAAAGTAGGTCACGCCCATGTATCCGATAGAGCTATCACTTAACTGATAGGAGCCTAGTACACTGGTTTTAAAACTATTGCCATCATTGGGGGAGCCTCCGGTAGGAGTAGTTCCCACTTCAGTTCCAAGATATATTTTTGCCGAAGCGGAAAGCCCAAGTTTACCAATAAAGTGACGCCAGTAATCTATGCCGTAGACCAAGCCTAGCTGGGTAACGTCTTCGTAGGTTACGTTGGCTCCGGTGTTATCGGCCCAAATGTGAGGGTATTTTTTATGATATAAACCAATTGAATGTTGAAAGGATTTTTTGTTTTCTGACCAATTCGTGTAAGTAAGATAGGATTCAACAGAGTAATAATTATTTAACTTTCCACTCGTGATAAATCCTCCTAGGCTGCCCAACATATAGAAACCATAGGGTTGATTGGTTTTTGTATAGCTCACACCCAATTCGCCCGTACCACCGAGAACATCAAAAACACTTCCTTGCCCCTGGGCCTCTTCGTTTCTATATTTTAAGTTTGTGATGTAATAGTTTGCGTGACCATACCATGTGGGCTCAAAGACGAGTTTTTCTTTGGTTTGGACGGCAGCTAAATCTCTTTTTCTTTGTAGGTTGAATTCTAAGGTAGATTTATCAGAGTTCATTCTTAACTTACCGTGAGCTTTCACAGCAATTTTGTATTTTCCATCAGGAAAGGTTTCAGGGACGCTAATGGATAAGTCCGGAACCTTTTTCTTTTTTGTAACGATCTTCCATTTTTTATCGGGCCTTTCAGTGGCAATATAGTAGCTATATGCGTCTGCGTGTTCAACTGGTTGCCAAGTTAATGCTTCTGGTTTGTCTCCAGGAGGATTGATTTTTGGCGTATCTAATTTCTTTCCGACAATGATGAGATGATTTCCTGATCCAGCAGGTTCTTTGAGTACGGTTTCTTGATCTATTTCCACTCTCCAAATGTAATGTCTGCCTACGGGAAGTTCAGCCTTTAAAGAAGTTTCGCTCGTTTTTAGTTCTTTTTTGATTTCTTTGTCTTTGCTTTCTATGATGAGCTTATAGGTATCGTCTTGTTTTCCTTGTACCCAGACGAACTCTATCTCTTGGTTGTCGTCATTTTTTGAGTAAATTTTGGTTTTGTCCTTGGGAGAAATTGCTTTAACGGTGGAGATTTTTACATTGATGACTTCTGAATTACTCCACTGTCCGGGGACTCCGCGTTTGTCATAAGATCTCACTCTGAAATCATATTTTCCAAGAGGGAGTAGTCCATTCCATTCTGAGCTTTCGACAACTTTTTTAAATGTTTTTGACTTTTCATCAGGGTTTTCAGGAACCGATGTAAATTGTATTTCGTAAGCAGTTGCTTCTTCGACAGGCTCCCATTCTAAAGAAATGATTCTCTTGTTTTGCGCAAACACCAAGTCCATACACATTACCGTAGATAATGTGAAGAGAGTAAGAATAAGGAGTTTGCTTCTGAGTTTCATTATTTAACTTTAATACCTTTCAGTTTGGGGGCTTGAATATTGCTTGAATTAGGGACTGTAACCTCTCTGTTTTCGCTGGAGAGTCCTTTGCGATCAAATTGATCTACTGAGGCAACAGATATGTCATATTTTCCTGGGTTTAGATTTTTGACTGTCCCAGAGGTTGATTCAAAGTTGTATTCATGGATAACTTGGCCATTTTTATCTTTGAGTTGAACTGTATATTTTGTAGCTCCTTTGACGGGATTCCACTGGATTTGAAAGTTTCCGTTTTTCTCTGAAAGTATTTTTAAGGGGACAGACTTCGCAAAAGTGGGAGCTGGCAAAATATCACGTTTTTTCAGCATCAGATTTAAGGGTAAGCTTCGCGCGCCTATTTTTCCACTAAGGGTAATCCCTTCGACGATAAACTCGAACAGGCCTGTTGTGGGGAGGTAACTGTTAAATTCTTTAGTTGTAGTGGTTTTCCATTTAGACTGGATGGTTTTTCCATTTAAATCTCTAGAGTATTTTACTCGATAAGATACGATTTTTTCGTTGTCGATAGTCCATTTTAAACGGATACTTGGTCGTGCTGTCATAAAATAATAAACACCCTCTTCTTCAGAGTCTAGAGCCCATTCAATTCGCGGAAGGTCTTTTAAGTTAAACCTCATCTGTTTTGAATAGGCTGAAGTCTCTCCTCGTTTATTTACAGAAGCAACACTCCAGTAATAGGAGCCGGCATCGAGTTGAGTAAGCTTTAAGATCACATCGCTGACTTCATAGTATTGTGGTTCAAAAGTGGTACCGTTGTTATCGACTTTGGTAAGCATAACTTTATAGTCACTGATTCCTGGCATTTTGGTCCAGGACAAGGTCGCTCCATCTTTAAGGAATTTTGAAAATAAAATGTTTTGGTCATAAGAAGGAGATTTCGGACGAGGAGGCTTAAGTTCTTCAACAATATTTAAAGTAAATTTTTGAATAGGGCTAGAAATGGGTTCTAGCTTACCGTTAATATCCATATAACCAATGATTCTCCAGAAGTAGTCTCCTGGTTGAGAGATTTCTAAAGAGTCGACTGTAATTTTATTATTTAAAGATTTAGCTTTGATAATCAAATTATTTAAGTTTTTATCAGTTGCTACTTGTAACGTAAGGTCTTCTAGTTGGGCGGTGTTTGCCCATTTTATTTTGACTTCTTTATTTTCATCATCGAGCACAATTTGTTGATCTTTTTTAGGATAAATAAGTGTGGGAGGAATTTTTGCGATGACAGTAATAGGAAATATCTTAGATTTTATTTTTGATGAGCTTTTAGTGGCCTCTTTTGGAGAAGCCAAAAGTTTCCAATAAAATTTTCCTACTTTTGGTTTGAATGAAAGTTTTCCCGATTCACCAGCAACTACAGGTAGATTAACTTTATATAATTTACTCCTACGTTCTCCCACAAACAATTGAACAGTGTATCCCTCTGGGAGGTTTTTCCAGTTTATTGTTAGCGGTTTTCTATTTTCTGGATCGACATAGTATCGGTCATTGGCTTGAGGAGAAAGAATTTCGAATTTTTCTTTTTTAACGTTTAGCACACCGCCTTTTGTAAGTTCTCCCGATTTTGTTTTATCAACGGTAAGCTCTTTTCCTTTTTCACTCGTCAGGGTTGCTGCCCCTTTGAATACATCTAAGTTAACACCTTCATCGGAGTTTCCAGAAAGGTTTAGGTTTGTCGAAGCCGTTGCGCGAATTTCACTTTTTCCGGCTTTGATTGTAAGATCATTCCCGGATTGTTTATTCTTTGATTCATTGTTTAAAAAGATGTTTCCTTTTAAAAAGTTTAGAGTGACTTTTCCTTTGCTCTCTTCCAAGACGATGAGAGATTCCGGTTCTAGTTCTATAATGGTTCCTGTATTTTCAAACTTTATTTTTGCTTGGGAGTTGTTGGAGGTTCTAATGGATTCTCCAGCATACAGAGCTTCATTTAGAGATATAGATTCCCAAATAATTCTAGAAATTGGTTTTCTTTGAACTTGATTTTCTGATTCGATAAGGGTGGCAATTGGAGGCTTTGAGCTATCGATCTTTCTCACTTTACGTGTTGAGATGTACCAGTATTCAGTAGCCCCATAACAGGTCATTGAAAAAAATAACGCTATGATAAGGCGCTTCGTGTACCGGCCCATTGATCCTCCTTTGCTTAAGTTTTTTTCGGAATTAAATTTAAAATTTATTAGGAATTTTACGGGTATAGTAAATATCTAGACGCCTTGTTTTATCGAAGCATTAAATTATTGGTGCTCATTTAGAGAAAAGAACGATATAAAACTATGGGCTAGAGATGGGAGATGGAAAGTGAATGTATTGGATATGAAGAAAAGTGTGCAAGACTTTTGTGAAGCAAGAAATTGGGACCAATTTCATAACCCTAAGGATTTGGCCAGAGGATTAGTGACGGAAGCTTCGGAGTTACTGGAAATTTTTAGATTCAAGTCTAGTAAAGAGTGTATGGAGATCATGAGAGATCCGTCAGACCTTCGTCAAGTACAGGACGAATTGGCTGATGTAACGTTTTTATTGCTAAGGTTTGTTCAGCTTTATCAAATAGATTTGGAAGCAGCTTTCTATAATAAACTCGAAGAAATTGAATCAAAGTATCCTGTCGAAAAATTTTATGGAAAA
>JAGRAA010000042.1 GCA_020435185.1 Bdellovibrionales bacterium
CTAGAGCAACAACAAACCCCTCCTCAGTGGTATGGATTAAGATTCTTTAATGTGTATGGACCTAACGAATATCACAAAGAAAATATGAAAAGCGTGGTCTGCAAAGCTTTCGAGCAAATTAGCAAGACAAACTCTATGAAATTATTTAGATCGCATAATCCTCAATATGAAGACGGCAAGCAGCTGAGAGACTTTGTTTATGTAAAAGATATTACGCGTTGGATGATTGAACTTTTTAAAACAAAAAAGGCAAAGTCTGGTATTTATAATATGGGATATGGTGAGGCCAGAACATGGTTAGATCTCGTTACCCCAGTCTTTAAAGCCATGAACAAACCTGTTCAAATTGAGTGGATTGATATCCCCGAAAACATTAGAAACCAGTATCAATATTTTACAGAATCAAAAATGGAAAAACTAATGTCACAAGGCCTTTCTAAACCTCAATGGGATGTAGAAAAAGGCGTCATGGATTATGTTTCTAATTATTTAATGAAAAGATAGAACGAGTTTTTTAATCCAACCTCCATCACATTTCGTCACTATTTAGCAGCCTTTCCTAAAGCCTATTAGACAAGTCTTAGACATATTTTAATCTCACCGTACAACTAAAGATATTGGCACTTATTGAATAGAGAGGTCAGGGGGCTCATCTAGCACATTATTTGGTATTGCACTGGTGGGTTTTATGGAATCAATAATCCATTTTTCTATTTATTACTTAGAGTATTGCCAGAGAAATATTTGTACCTTAGAGTTGAAATATGAATTTTAAAAAAATCAATAAATTAAAAAAGGGTGACAAGATCGCTATTCTTTCTCCGTCTTTTGCCGCTCCTGGCAAGTGGCCACATGTTTATGAATTATGCTTGTCTCGACTGAAAAATATATTTGAACTCGAACCTGTTGAATATCCTTCGACAAAAAAATTGGTGCTTCAGCGAAAGAAAGATCGGATGACCTTGTCGCTGCTTTTGAAAATCCTGAGATCAATGCTGTAATGGCGAGTATTGGAGGAGATGACCAAATGACATATGTTAAGGACTTGCCAAATGAGCCGTTTATCAAAAATCCTAAACTTTTCTTTGGTTATAGCGACAATACTCATTTTATAAATCATCTATGGCTTAACGGTATCCCTGCATTTTATGGTGCTAGTCTATTTACAGAATTTGGAATCCAAGGAGAAATGGACATATTTACAATTCAATTTCTCAAGTATGCTTTTTTCCAAGATGGTGAATTTGAATTGGAGGAAAGTAGTACTTTCAATGATATTGCGCTAGATTGGAATGACCCATCTACTTTGACTCAAAAAAGACGTTATCAACATAATGAAGGGTGGTACTGGAGCGGCTCTAAGAATATGGAAGGCCTTTTATGGGGAGGCTGCCTAGAGTCCATTGATGAACTACTAAGACATAATATTACAATTCCGACAATTTCTGACTTCAAAAATATTGTACTTGCTGTTGAAACTAGTGAGGAGATTCCAAGCAGTGATTATGTTAGGAGAGTATTTAGAGCACTTGGCGAACGTGAAATCCTTAAGAATATAAATGGGCTTATGGTGGGCCGTCCAAAAGCTTGGGAATTTACTAATCAGAAAAGTGATGAAGAAAAATCTGAATACAAAGAAAAGCAGCGAAAAACGATTTTAGATATTGTACGATATTACAATGTGCGCTGGGCAAAGCTAGCGCCTACGAGCTGGCACACCCCGAAGGAGTGAATCCAGTTTGGGTAACTCCTAATAAGAGGCCCAATATCGAGTCTTGCGCAAGTTAGGTAACGAAGCTTGTGAAGCATAGACAGAGAGAGTCGCAGACCGTAACGAAAGTGAAGTTTGTAAGGCCCGTCAAATATTGAAGAGTGTGATCGTCGAGGCTTTATTGTATGTCCGAAGGCAACACTGGAATGACCAGGATCACCGGGCTCCTAGAGCATGGTATGTGATTATTAGTAGGCGTTGGAACCCAGGAGAACCAACACGGGTTGGAAAGGATAACGAAGTGTTAGTACAAGAGCAAAAACTCAAGACAACACAGACTCCTATGTTGGTAGTCAGATACTCTCATAGTAGTGAGGAAGTAGGGTAATTCTTATGGAGCGAAGGAGAGTACAAAGCTTGGATCGTAGCAAAGGTTTCCGTGCCACACAGCCAAGAGGTGGACAAAACGGATTACAAGAGAACTTTCAATTAGAAAGTTCTCTCAATAGCTGGTTACGAATAGGTTTAGTTGCTCAAAACAAACAATTGGTATTCACCAACTTGTTTGACCACTTTAAAGTGGAAAATTTAAGAGAAGCGTTCCATGCCATAGACGGATCGAAGGCCATAGGAACCGACAATATAAGTAAGAGCGAGTACGCTTGCGACCTTGATAAGAATCTAAAAGACTTGGAGCAACGGCTCCAAGCAGGAACTTATCGTCCACAGCCTAAAAAGGAAGTGCTCATCCCTAAAAGCAATGGGAAAACCCGTCCAATCGCAATCAGTTGCTTCGAAGATAAAATAGTAGAATGGGTCCTAGGGAAACTCCTTAGCCTATCCTTCGAACCTTTATTTATAAGTAACTCCTTTGGCTTTCGCCCAAGGCGTTCGCCTCATGATGCGATTAAAGCGGCTTTTCATATACTAAAGGATGATCAGAGACCTTTTGTAGTGGAAATCGACATGGAAAACTTCTTCAACACAGTTTCCCACAAGAAACTGATGAAAGTGGTACAAGGGAGAATCAAAGATCGCCGTATGAGCGGCCTCATCGCAAGATTTTTAAAGACAAAAATCTCACGAAAAGATAGCCTATCAACGTCTACGATCGGAACTCCTCAAGGCTCAATAATGAGTCCCATATTGGCAAATATCTACCTCAACCACGTCATGGACCAATGGTTCATTAAGAATCATGCCTCTAAGACAGCACAAATGGTAAGATATGCCGACGACGTCATATTTATGTTTTCAAAACACGAAGATGCGATGCGATTCAAAGAGGAGCTGGAAAAGCGACTCAACGAATATCAACTCATCCTTAATGTGGAGAAAACTAAGGTTACAGACTTCAGAAAAGAAAGTGACCAGATATTTAGTTTCTTAGGCTTTACGTTTTACTGGGGTAAAAAACTAGCTAAAAAGAGAAGTTCGCTTAAATTAAAGACCGAAAAGAAACAATTCTTTAAAAAGGTAGACGAGTTTAAGCAATGGCTCAAGAGCAGTAGAAATACTCTCACAAGCAAAGAACTCCTCCAAATAATAGCTAGTAAACTCCGAGGTCACTATAACTATTACGGAGTAATGACTAACCAACAATGGTTAGGGTATTTTTATAACCAAGTCCTGCACTTAATATACAAGTGGTTTAATAGACGGAGCCAAAGAAAAAGTCTAAATTGGGACAAAGTAAAGAGACTGCAGGAAAAACACCTGCCTAAACCACCAACAATGAAGAAGTTAATACCACTGGAGAAAACTTATGTATGGTAAACTAAAGCAAGTTTTGAAGAGCCGTATGCGGGAAAACCGCACGTACGGTTCTGTGAGGGTTTTACCTTGCACTAAACATAATGGTGTGAGGTAATTCTACTCGATGTTGATATCCCAATAGTTCAAAACGTCGATTTCGGTCATACAGCTCCTCAAATTTGCTTACCATTTGGGAGAAAAATAAAAATTGACCTGATTAATAGGAAAATTTTTGCACATTTTTAATGCGTTCTAGTGAACATTTCCTGGGGTTTTGTAAATAACTCCGCCCAGTCGAACGGCTGCGTCTTGTAGTGATATTGAACCACTCGATCTTTATTATTTTCAGAAAAGTTTTGGTCGCGCCAAAGTAAGTGATGGATTAATACTTCTTCCAGATTTGTTTTAGTCGCTGAAATCTTGTTCCTTCACTTAGCTATAGTGATGATTCCTGACCTCTAAAAATTGCTATGAAACTTTTACAATCTTACCTATTTTATTGTATTCAAGTAAAAAATATGCTTTTTGAGAGGTGCTTTTTTTGAAAATATTTAATTTAAAAGGATGCTTTGTGAAATTGATATCCACCCTACTTACCTTTTTGTTTTTATCAAGCTTGGCTTACGGAAGCCAAAACTATGAAGATTTTACTTTAAAGGATTATGAATATTCTTGGTGTGGAAAAATTATTTATCGAGGGGATGGCACCTACCTTAGTTTTGAAAGGGACGAGAAGGTGGATCTTAGACTTTCTTCTGATTTTTATTCAGGGCTGAAAGATGATGAATTGAAAGCTATCAAAAAACTTATAAAAGATCGCTCTCTAGATGACATTACTCTTTGCCTATCTCTGACAGCTACTAGTTATTTAAATGATTCAGCGGGAAGATATGGTGGAGAATATCCAGAAGTTGCACAAATAAAAGGCTCCCCTAAATTCGTAAAAGTCATTGAAAAAGAGAAAACTTTATATAATGGAAAATTATCTCAACTAGCGAGGATGGCAACCGAGCCATATGTTTTTGTTCGAATTAATTATCGGGGGAGAAATGAGGCCCAAGAAGTTGATTTAGCTAAATACGGATGGGCATATGATGATAGTCGTGAAAAATGGAGTTTAGATGGCTCAACTATTATCTTCCTAGATGAAACTAAATTGAATGGAGCTTTTCCTGTTAAGTCCACCGCTTATGGTTATAATTTTGAATTTTATTATAATAATAGGCGATCAGAAGCGACGTTGAGAATCGAAGTCAAAAGAACAACTCAAC